>JBDRTC010000540.1:0-6274 GCA_043824335.1 Planctomycetota bacterium
CGCCCCAAAGCTGATCCCCAAGCCGGTTCGGGTCATCCAGAAGTTGATGGAGATCCGGCTGTAGACGTCGCGAGGATAGGCGTCCAGCTCGGGGACCCGCTCGTGGATCATCTCGCAGACTTCGTCGGCCCTGGCGCCGGGTTCCAGTTGGACGAGGAAATAGGAACTCAGTTCCGGGCTCTTCCGCAGGTAGCGGGAAGCCCTCTCGTGCGTCGTGAAGACGTAGGGCGCCACCAAGAAACCCATGATGCCTCGACTCATACCGACCACGCGGGCTCGTCGCCCTCCCACCTCGCGAACATCCCCTAACTTGGGGTATTCGAGTTTCTGGCCTTCGCACTCGTCGAGAATGATCCCATCGGGCCTGAAGATGTCGTTCGCGCCGCCCTGGACCAGGTTCCAAGCCCCTCCCAGCAGGCTGTGGCGATCGACGCCGACCACGGTCACGCCCTCGAATCCGCCGCTGGGAAGCGTCATGTCGCTGAAGCCGACCAGACATGACTCCGCGCGGCTTACGCCGGGCACGGCGCGGATGCGGTGGAGCCAGCGGCGGGGGATGTCGCGGGGGAAGTCGACGTTGTGCATCGCCCTATGGCCCACCCAGATGTCGGCCTCGCCGTGGTCGACGAGCAGTCCAGCCTTGGTGATCAAGCCCAGGAACAGCCCACCTTGGACATTGACCAACACGATGGAAAACACGACTCCCACCAAAGCGGTGAGGAGCTTCCCGCGATCGGCAACGAGTGTCTCAAGGGCGATCGACCACATGGCAATTCAATCATAGGTCACTTCCCGTACCCCCCGAACGGTCAGGCGGCATCCTTCTTCCATCTCCTATCTTCGGCGCGCGGCGTGATTCCACTGCGACCGAGAAAATAGGAATGATCCGCCCGCTCGATCGGGGGTTCGGTGTAGTCGCTCTCTGGAGGTGGGTGGGCGAAATACTGGTGCCACATCTCGGGCGCGACGGTTTGCTTCAGATTGTCGAGATCGATGCGGCAGCCGATCGATGGATTCCCGCGGACGAACGGGTGCGGGCGGCAAGGGCCCAGGGGCAAAACCCGAAAGTATCGGCGGTAGAAGCGATAGTGACGCGGGTGTACCGCCATCAGTAGGTCGTTGAACCCCTCCCGGTAGGCATGATGGATCATGCACCGCGTCAGTGCCAGGAAAACCGCGGTGCGTGCAAACTCGCCCGTCGGCCGAATGGCCAGGCAAGTGATCTCGGCAAGGTCGCGGCCTTCCTCCCGCAGGGACCGCACTTCGCCGGGATAGGTTATCTCGATGTCAATTCCCGCCGGGTTGTCGCCAACGACCGTCAGCGTGCCGAGCACGATCGCCGATTCGGTCGTGGCAACGACGGTGCGGCTGGCAGGAAGGCCAAATGCCTCACGATAGATGATGCCTCCCGAGTGGGGTGATACATAGCCCTTGGCGAGATAGCTCCGGTAGACGAGCTCGAACGCCCCGATCAGCTCCCTTCGCCCACGGGCGATCCGGGCATCCAGTGGGCTCTTCGCATCTGAGAACCGCAGGGCTTCTTTCAT
Source organism: Planctomycetota bacterium (assembly GCA_043824335.1). Classification (GTDB taxonomy): domain Bacteria; phylum Planctomycetota; class Planctomycetia; order Pirellulales; family Thermoguttaceae; genus JBDRTC01. The sequence continues at coordinate 1,548 of JBDRTC010000540.1, forward strand.
CGCGAGTTATCTAAATCCAGGCGGGAACCTTGCCCCGCCGAGGCGTTCCTGGGGTTTGGGCGGCCGGGGTTGTTCACGGGCCCACGCAATGGCGCAGGCCTCTTGCCCATGTTACCCCGCCAGGGGCAGGAAGCTTGCGCCATGGCTCGGGCAATGATCGGACGTGGCGGCGCTGTGACGGAGCGACAAAAGCGTGGGGTCGCGAAGGGGACATCGGTCTGAAGAGGTGACTTCCTTGCCGTGCGGAGAATACACGCCGCGGGCCGCTTGGCCAAGGGCAAATTCGCGCGATGCCGACGCCGCGCTCGACTCGGCAATCCAGGCGCAACAATTCCGTGCGAGATGTCCGCGGCCATGCCCCCCCAGCAGGGCCGCAGACGCCGCGCGGGCGAGGCAACCTCGATCGGGCGCCTACGCGAAGCTGAGTGCCGGCTCCGCCGTGCGACCGCCGGAGAATTCGTCGGTGCTCCCAAGAGGCACCGGCGCGAAACTGGGGTCAATGGCCAAGCGAAAGTACTCGCACTGCGACCAGGTGATCGGCTGCGGCTCGAGCAACTCCGGCGGAAGCGCCTGCCCGAAGAACGTTTCGTAGTTCCACGGGCGTTCTTCGTCGACCCGCTTGAAGTTGAGGCTCAGGGCGACCGCCGGGTGATTGCGCACCGTGGGATAAGCCACTTGTTGGCTGATAGCCTCGAAACTCATGAAACGACGATAGAATCTCACGTGCCTCGGATGAACGGCCACCAGCAATTCGGCCACGCCCCGTTTGAGGGCGTATTGAACCATCAGGCGGCAAAGCCTGAGAAACACCGGGAAAAACTCCCTGAACTGGCTCCGTCGGTCGGCAAGGCAGCAAACTTCGCCCAGCACGATGCCTTGCGCGCGCCGCTGAGCAACTTCCCGGGCGTAGACCGATTCCATGGGCAGGCCCAGCTCTCCATCGACCACCAGACTGACCGTAAAGAGGGGCTCACCGTCCAAGGTTGCGATGAACACCTCGGTCGTGGGCAAGAGATGATAGGGCGTCACCCGCATTTGGCGCGAGTTTGGTTCGCCCAGGCCAGCCTCCAAATAGGACGTGTAGACCAGCCGAAAGGCGGAAGCCCGTTCTTCCCGTGTGGCAGCGATCTTGTACTCAAGGTCGGCGGTCGTCCTTGCGGACAGATCCACGTGTTGTTCGGCAAGTGGCATGGTGCGCGTCTACCTGGTTGTGATAATTCTTCGTGGCCACTGTCGCTCGTCTCCGTTATGCTGTGATCACCTCCGACTTTGCGTGATCCCTGTCGCGTTGGTTCCCGCGCGCGGAGCGATACACCCACCTCGCACAGCCGCTCGACTGCGCGACGACACGGTTCACTGAGGATGCGTTACGCCCATCGGCGGCCGCCAGCCCCCGGCGCCGCCGACAAAACGCGGACCGGCGCGATGGACCGTCGATATTACGAGACCGTCGTCCCGTATTGCCCGAGCGCTTGCACCCCGAGCGCGGTTGAAAAGCCTCTTGACTACGGTTGAAAAGCTACTCGACTTGATTATCGCCTGACGCCGGCACTTCCGAGTCCGAACGGACAAGCAACCGGAACGTCCACGCAACGCGTGAGGGGACCCAGGCGATTTACTCAAGACTAGGTCATGGGCTCGACAAGTCAAACGGCTTTTCCCGACCGTCGCCCTTTGTCGCCGACCCGCCATCACAGGCCGCGGGACCGGTGCATCCCCACCCGCCTGGGACTGGCCGGTGCTACAGCTCGGCCGTGGCGTGTCGCAGCCGGATAACCGCCAAAACCGCGTCGTAGGTGGCGTTGTGATGGTTGCGGTACGCTTGGGTGCGCAACGTTTCCGCATCGAGCACTTCGGTGTTGATTCCCATCCCGGAGCCGTAGCGAATTTTCACCACGCGAAGGTTCTCTTCGGCCTGCTCGATTGCCCCGGCCGTAACCTCCAGCCGGCGGCGCGTCTCTTCGACGTAGAGCCACGCCCGGCGCACATCGAGCGTGATCAACGATTCCAGTTCCGCGTGCAGGCGTCGCATGCCTTCAGCCCTGTCCAACAGTGCGGCGGCCTCGTGGCGGCCCCTCCCGGCGTCCAGCACGTTCCACGAGATTCCAACGCCGACCGCGGCAATCCCCTCGGGCGAGCGGAACTGATTCTCCTCGAGAACGTACTCCCCACGCAAATCGATTTGGGGACGATCCCGCGCGCGGAGGCTGCGGGCCTGATAGTCGAGCGCACGGGCCTCTGCCTTGAGGCGGGCCAGCGCCGCACGCTGCCCCAGCGCCAGCCGCGTCAGGCTCTCCAAGTCCTCCTCCACCGCTTCGGGCGCCAACTCGGCAATCCGCACCGGCGACTGGAGCGGACGGCCCAGCCGGCGATTATGCGCGGCCCGGCCGGCGTCGAGCTGGTTGTGGGCGCGGATGGCGCTCTGACGGGCGTCGGAAAGCGCGACCTGGGCGGCCAGCAGGTCGTTCACGGGAACCTGGTCGTGCTCGAAAAGCAGCTTCACGTCCCGCAAGTGGGCCTCAAGGCTTCTTGAGGTCGTATCCGTCAGCTCGACCTCTCGCTGAGCCCTGAGCACGCTCACGTATTCCTCGGCCACCTGTCGCTTGAGATCCATGGCCGACTCTTCCAGTTGCCGCTCGGCCGAGCACGCCCGGGCGTCGGCGGCGGCGATGCCGTGCCCAATGCGGCCGCTCGTGTAAAGGGGGAGCGCCACCTTGGTGCGAAACGCGAAGCTCTCATCCTGGGCATACGGGAAGGTGTTCGTCGAAAGCGGGATTCCCAGGAAATCGAACCGGAACCCCGGCTCGTTGTCCCGCACGGTGTACGAACCCTCGACGCTCAGCGTGGGCCAGCGCTCGGCGGCGGCCGACAGGAGGGAATGCTGAGAAGAGGAGACCTCCCACCGTCGGGCTTCCAACGCCTGGTTGACGGCCAAAGCGGTGGCCCAGGCCTCGCTGAGCGTCTCTAAGCGGCCGGACGTACGATCCTCGGTTCCCAGCGGTGCCGCGATAGTAACCACAGGAAGACGGCGAACCCCATATTCCTGGGGGGGCCGTTCGGCTGGCACGCTCATCGACTCGCTCGGCAACCGAGGCCGCCCGCTGTCGGGAGACGGTGCGTGAGTCTGACGTGATGTTTCCGGAGACGCAACTCCGGGCATCCACCCCAGAATGAGGAGAATCACGGCACAACTGCGCAGCCCAACCGCCATCAATCCATGAGTTCCTTGTGTTGGCTACGGATCAGGAGTCGGCCATGACTCCGTAGTGTGGATACTTCCCCCTTGAACGGGCTGGTCGCGCCGGCGGCCTCCCGATCCGGCCAGACCGGTGCCGCGCGCGGCACCTTCCCCTATCTTGGAATTCGGCGATTCCCCGAAAACCCCGTTAGGAGAAAACCTTAGAGCGTATCCGAAAAATGGCTCCCCCCGCCCCGCTTGCGGGGAGAGGGCTGGGGGTGAGGGGTTTTCGGATAAGTTCTTGGCATCCGGCCAAGAACGCGGGCAGTGAGCGCGCCCGAGCAGATCCGCCCGGTTCGAAGAAGAGCAAGGCAGGATGAGACCGCCGTCGAAAACGACGGCCCCTCGCTCTCATCTTGGCTTGGAGGGTCGATGGGTCGGGAGCCGTCGAACTCGCGGAAGAAAGCCGCGTGGCCTCTCGGGGGCGGCCCTCGCGCGAACGCCCGGCGCCGCGGGAACGGCGGCAAACGCGGTCTCTTTCTCCAGTTCCCGCCACCGAGCCGAATACTTGTACATCCAGGCCGATCCGGCCCAGGTCAGCCCGATCAGCAGCCACACCAAGTAGGCGGCCGGCTCGGGGATGATGTGAGCGTCATGCGAGAATGGCGCAAATTTCGCTTTCGCGTGATTCTTGCCTTCGACGTGGTTGTAGAGGTCAAACCAAACGACCTCTCCCGCCGCCCCATTCACGGAAACTTCGTATACGTTGATTTGCGCGGCGTTGGCAAACACGTCGTCGATACCAAAAATCGTAAAAGGCTCGGACTCGGCATAGTCCTCAGGGGGGATAAAGTCCGCAAGAGGAGAGTCGGCCTGGTCGAAATCTCCCAAATGGAACTCCTGCCAATACACTCCCTCTCCGAAACTGCCGTGGCTAGGAAGAGCCTTGCCGCTGCTGAGAATAGGTGTACTCCAATCCTGCACTTCGTCACCCGCAACCCAGTACCCGTTACTTGTTGGGATCCCGGCGCCGAACCACCCGTACTCTTCCTTCCAGTCCGCCGAGCCATACGTGGACACTGGGTTGTCCGGTACGGACGTGTCCCCAAACCCCGAGCCAAGAATATTCAGAAAGTCTTGGCTCGCCGCTGAGCCCAGCAATGTGATCTCAAGACCCGTTAACTCGGAGCCATACGCCACGGACAGCCGTACGTCATAGATAGCCCCCTCGTTTCCTGGCCCCGCCACGTTGCCGATTGTCCACAACTTGAAAGAGTCCCCTCCGGACGATTCTGAGGGCGCCGCTACCCAAGACTCCGTGGCCTCATCGTACCACGCACCCTCGATGTAGAGCTGAAGAATTGGCACGGCATGGGCTGCTCCGTGCCCGACGAACAGCACCCCGAGCATTACGGCAACACTCAAAAATCTCTGCATCACTTGCCCTCTCAGAGTGCCCATCTTACTGAATTGATCACAAAGCTGGCCCAGACGGATCTAAGACTACTCCTTATCTCTATCCGCTCCCCGACGGCCAATCCTGACATCG
>JBDRTC010000541.1:0-2523 GCA_043824335.1 Planctomycetota bacterium
TCGATCTCCGCCTCCAACTCAGCGACGTTCCCGGCGGCTTGCTCGACCTCCTTGCCGAGCCGGTCGCGCTCCAGCTCGTAGTCGCGGGGATCGATCTTCAGGAGCAAGGTGTTTCGCGTCACGTAGCTCCCCGCCCGGCACACGTCGGCCTTGTACTCGACTCTCCCATCGATCTCAGCCGACAACTCGATCTCGCGGTACGGTACGACGACCCCGTCGACCCGGATCTCCAGGCCGGCGTCGTGCTTTTGGGCCGGCACGGTCGAGACCAGCGGCGCCTCGTCCTCCTCAACCTGCCGGGCCGGCGCCTCGACCGGGCGACTGAGGAGCCAGTAGCCGGCCCCGCCGGCCGCCAGGATCACCAGCGGAAGGCCGATTTGGAGGACTTCCCGGACAAATCCCGGTCGGCTCGCTCTTTGTTCTGCCATCACGTTACCTCTTCCCTTCGCCGGTTGGATCGGCTGTTACCGCAGGGTGTTTCGCGGCGGTCGTTGAAACGCTGCTTGGACTTGATTCGCCATGGCGTGGGCAGGCGAGTGACGGCCCCAGCCCCAGCGCCGCCAGACTCACCTCCGAGATGTGCTCGGCCAGTTGCTCGATCCCATAATGTGATTTGATCTCTTCCTCGCCCACGATCAGCGGCACGATCTTTTGGGCCGACCGGTAATACACACACTGCCCGATAATGCTGAGGCCGATCTGATGGCGCTTGTACGGAGGCGTGTCGGCAGGAAGAATCTCGGCGAGGATTCCCTGCAATCGGTCGAAGGCGGCGCGGAAGTGTTCCCGGAGCAACTCCCGGCACACCGGGCTCGGGTCCATGATCTCTCGAACGATCAGCCGTTCCTGCCAGGGGCTGGTCTTTCGGCCCAAGAGGTGTGTCAGAAGGGCGTGGATGAAGTCCTTGAGTTTCGTCTCCGCCGGAGTCCCAACCGGCCAGTCGTGTCTCGCCTCCGGTCCGAACTTCGCGGGATGTTCCAGCATCACCGCCTCGATATAGAGTTGCTCCTTGCCCCCAAAATAGTAGTTGACGCTGGCCAGATTCACCCCCGCCTCTTGGCAAATCTCGCGCACCGTGGCCGCCTCGTAGCCCTTTTCAGCGAAGATGGGGCCGGCGGCGTTGAGGATGCGAGTGCGTGTGTCGTCGTTTGCCATGGTAGTGCGACCTCCTCGTGCAGGGGGGTCTGAACACCCGTTTCAAACAATCATATCAAACACACGTTTGAAGTCAAGGGGGGGCCTTGGGGTACTGGAACGCCGCGTCGGCACGTGAAGCCACGATTTTTCGGATTATTCGTTGCTGAACGATCTGTCCCCGTTTGTTATGGAATGGCCCGCGCCGTAGTTGACTTCAGGGGATCGACCCATTAGAACCGGGACTCGGTTGCCTGGCCTCGTTCCCTGCTTTGGAGGATGTCCCCATGAATCGCTCTTCTTCCCGTCGGCAGTTTCTCAAGGCCGCGTCGGTCGGCGCGGCTGCTCTTGGCATGACCGCCACAAGCTACGGACGTGTCGTGGGCGCCAACGATCGGATTTCCATCGGCGTGATCGGCTGTGGCCGCCGGGGTCTCGGGGCGCATATGCCCGGCGTGCACAACCATGCGGAAGCGCAGAACGTCGAGATCACCGCCGTGGCCGATCCCTGGACGCCGCATCGCGAGGCGGCCGCCGCGAAGGTCGAGGAGTGGTACGGGCGGGCCGCGCGGCAGTTCGTCAGCTATGGCGACCTGTTGGCCCTGGAAGACATCGACGCCGTGATGATCGCCTCCTGCGATCACCAGCACACCACGCACCTGGAGGCGGCCGCCAAGGCCAAGAAGGACGCCTATTGCGAGAAGCCGCTGGGGATGGATTTCGAGAAGGTCAAGAGCGCCTGCGATGCGGTGAAGGCCGCGGGCATCGTCTGCCAGATCGGCACCCAGGTCCGCAGCTATCCGACCAGCACCGCCTGCCGCGAGCTTTACAAGAACGGCGTGCTCGGCAAGGTCTCGCGGATCGAGCAGTGCCGCAACAGCACCAAGCCCTACTGGTACTCGCGAATGGCCGACGCCAAGGAAAAAGACGTCGACTGGAAAGAGTTCCTGATGCACCGTCCGGACCGTCCGTTTCGGGCGGACCACTTCACCGGCTGGTACGGCGTCCGCGACTTTTCCGATGGCCCCATTCCCGGTCTGGCCAGTCACTTCGTCGACCTGATCCACTACATCACCGGGGCGAAGTTTCCCCAGAGCGTAGTCGCCCAGGCGGGCATTTTCACCTGGAAAGACGCCCACGAGTTTAGCTGCCCCGATCAGGTCGAAGCCACCTGGATCTATCCCGAGGGGTTCATCGTTAACTACTCGACCAACTTCGGCAACTCCAACGGCAACCGGCTGCACATGTACGGCCAGCACGGCACCTTGGACATGAGCCCGTGGAACGCGCCCAAGATCTCGGGCGCCGGAGCGGTCGAAAAGGGTGAGTTGGGGGCGGAGACGCCGGTCGAGCCGATCGAGACGCCCGACCACTTCCTCGACTGGCTCC
>JBDRTC010000542.1:0-2781 GCA_043824335.1 Planctomycetota bacterium
TGGGACGTTCGACCGCGTCTTCAAAGTGACACGTCACCGCGTCTCGCACCTTGCCGCGAAGCTCCTCGACGGTGTCGGCCTCCGTGAAGATCGACTCGCCGATCGCGCGGGCCGTGAAGCCGCCGTCGGGATCGTCTTCGACCTGGAACACGATTTCCGTCATCGCAGGTACTCCTGGAGCGTTGCCACACACATTCATCATATCCGATATCCGTCGTTGGGCCAACTCCTACTCCCGGCAACTAGCCGGTGGTCTCCCGAACTGGTAGGCTGTTCACCGAGAAGCCTGAACAGTGCGGGAATTGAGCGATGTCCATGGGCTACGTCGTCGGCACGGATGAAGCGGGCTACGGCCCGAACCTGGGACCGTTGGTGATCTCGGCCACGGTGTGGGAGGCGCCCGAGGGGGTCGGCAGCGACGATCTCTACCGGTTGCTCGGATCCTCGATTGCCACGTCACCCCGCCGGGCTGCCGAAAACGGGTCGGCTTGCGTGGCGATGGCCGACTCAAAAGCCCTCTATAAACCGGGCGGCGGGCTTCGCCATCTGGAGCGTGGACTGCTGGCCGCGCTGGCCCTGCTGGATCGGCGGCCGACGACCTGGCGGGAGTTCTGGGAGGCGCTTTGCCCCGAGTCAGCGGGCCACTGGCAGTCGGCACCATGGTACGCCGACTACGACTCGCCCGTCCCCCTCGACGCCGATCCGGCCGAAACGGAATCGCTGGCCCAGACGCTCGGCGAAACGCTTGCCGCAGCGGGCGTGCGCCTGGTCGAGCTTCGGTCCAGGGCCGTCTTTGCGGAACCCTTCAACCGTCTGGTGGAACTCCACGACACGAAGGGAGCGGCACTCTCGCACACGACGCTCGACCTGATCGCCGAGCTGGCCGGACCGCTCAGCGGAGGGCCAATCTCGATCGTCTGCGACAAGCACGGCGGACGGAATCGGTACCATCAGTTCCTCGCCGACCACTTCCCCGAACAGTTCATCGAGATCCACGGCGAGAGTCGCGCACGGAGCGTCTACCGCTTCGGGCCTGAAGAGCGCCGCATCGAGATCCGCTTCCAGACCAAAGCCGAATCGCACCTGCCGGCCGCACTGGCCTCGATGGCCTCGAAATATCTCCGCGAGTTGGCCATGCGCGCCTTCAACGATTTTTGGGGCCGGCGCGTCCCCGGGCTTCGCCCCACGGCCGGCTACCCCCAGGACGCCAAGCGCTTCAAGGCCGAGATCGCCGCCGTTCAGGCCGAGTTGGGCATCGAAGACCGCGTGCTCTGGCGAACGCGCTAGGAAATGGAGGGAGGGGACAGCTAACCTGCCTTTCTCACCACAGTGTGCCACCGCTTGCCGCAAGGCAAGCAGTGCCGAGGAGTTGCGACGCGCACTGCTTCTGCGAAGCAGTGGCACACCGTCTTGGGGCGTATTGGTTTTCCAACTTGTTCCCAAGCTCCGCTTGGGAACATTGCATCCTCGCGGCGACGGAAGTCGGCGGAAGTGCGGTCCCAAGCGGAGCTTGGGACCGAGGTTGTGCGGAGCTTGTTAATTGCGTGACACGAGGTGCCAGTCCACATTTCTCGCCATACCAATATGCCCCAAGACAGTGTGCCACTGCTTCGCAGAAGCAGTGCGCGTCGCAACTCCACGGCACTGCTTGCCTGCGGCAAGCAAGTGGCACACGGTGGCGAGAAAGGCGGGCTACGGCACCTGGGCTTCGAGCCGGGCCTTCAGCCACGCGTAGATGCTCGCTCCGATTTGCCGGTATCCGAGATCGTTGGGGTGGACGCCGTTGTTTGTGGGATAGCCGTCGATGGGGTCGAGATTCAGCTCGGTGGGCACCACGAACAGGCGCTCGTTTTCGCGCCCTCCAAAACGGTCGAGCTCGCGCTCGACGAGCCGGTGCTGGATTCGCTTCCAGCCCCAGCGGTGGTACCGGCCCTTGTAGTTGGCCTCGAACCCTTCCTCGCGCCAGTTGGGCGGGGTGGTGAGGCAGATGCCCAGCTCGGCCTCGGGCGCTGCGGCGCGGAAGGCGGCCAGGAGCGTGTCGGCGTGGGCCATCATCGCGTCGATGCGGGCGTCGATCGCCGCCGGGTCCTCGGGATCGGCGCCAAAACAATCGTTGATGCCCAAGAGGAACGTGACAAAGTCGGGCGGCTCGCCGCCGCCATGCTCGTCGAAGTATCGCTTCAGATCGATGCCGGGTTTTCCGTCGGCGCCGGCGTAGACGAACGGGCTGCTTCGCTTCCGGTAGGTTCCGTCGGGGTTCGGCTCGTAGTGCGAGGCGAAACGCTGCCACGTCCAGCCGCCGTAGCCTTCGTGGGCCACGCCCTCGGCGGCGGCAGGCGGACGGTGCGTGCCGAGCAGTTTCCAGCTTGGGTTGCCCGGGAGCGAGAGGAGCCGCGCGACCTCGTTGGAATAGGTCGTGGCGTGCGTAAGGCTGTCGCCTACGATCAAGAGCCGGATCGAGCGGCCGGCGCCCGCGTCGGCCGGGACGACCTTGAGGGTCGTGGCGGCGCGGCCCAACTCGTTGCCGGCGTCGTCACAGACGGTCACGCTGAGCGGGTGGTCGCCGACGTCCGATGGTGTCGCCGTAACGGTCCAACGTCGCTTCTCGGCTTGGCCGATATCGCACGTCACCTGGAACCGGCATGTCTCCGGTGTTTCGGTAAGGACGACGTTGTCGTAGTAGATGCTCGTCTCGACGCCGGGGACGGCATGGACTTGCGACGGCAACGTCAGACGCAGCGGGCCGCCGCCCTCGGCCAGACAGGTCGCCGCCGAGAGGGC
>JBDRTC010000543.1:0-2289 GCA_043824335.1 Planctomycetota bacterium
GCGAGGGGGATGGCGTCTGCAATGGACCGTCCAGTCGTCTCGTGATTCGATGCAGTGCATGACAGCGGACAAATCGTACAAGCCCTGGAATCCGACCCAGTCGTGCTTGCTTCCGCCGTCGCCGATGGAGTGGCTGCCCGAGGGGCACGTTGTCTACTTCATCCTCGACGTGGTCAGTCAGTTGGACCTTTGCCAGATCACTGACGACATCCAGGGCAAGGATGCTCGTGGAACGCAGCCGTACGCACCACAGATGATGGTCGCGCTGTTGTTGTACGGCTACTGCGTCGGAGTCTACTCGTCGCGCAAGCTGGAGCGGACGACCTACGAAGACGTGGGCTTCCGTGTGTTGGCTGGCGGTCAACATCCGCACTTTACGACGATCAACCAGTTCCGCCGCAGGCATCTTGAATCACTTGGGGCCTTGTTCTTGCAGATACTCAAGCTGTGTCGCGAGGCAGGGCTGGTGAACACGTATCACGGGGCATCACGGGATCACATCACGCACGATCACGACGATCACCACGATCACGGGGTCAGGCACCGGCATTTGACACATGAAACCTCTCAATGTTCAATATGTTGAGTCCATTTCGCTCAGGAAACCCTATATGTCAAGTGCCAGTGACCCCCTCAATCCCCTCATCAATCCCCTCAAGTGGGCACCCCGTTGGGGGACCCCGTTGGGACACCCTGCCGTTGGCTGACCCCCGCGACCGTTTCGCACGCCCTATGCTGCGCCGATTGCGCTGATGGCTAGTCGGCGTGCATGTTCCTGTGCACCACAAGTTTCCGCTGGTGACCTATCCAGTTCCCCTCAAGCTGTCTGTAGAAATCTGTGACTCGATCGTCCGGAAACCACATCAGCGAACATGGGGTTACTTTGTTCTCGATCGTCTTTTGGATGGCTCCCTCGATGAAGTGTGGAACCAGCACGTTGAACGTCTCGGGTAGCATGGCGCTGCCTTTGTGGTTGCAGACATTGCCGCTTGAGCAGACGAATACCATCTCTATACAGAACAGATCTCGAACCCGCTTGGGGATCGACTGGACCGCCCGGTAGTAGCTTCTGGTCCGCGGGATCGACAGCTCTCTTGCCGCCACCGCCAGAGGCACGGACGCCCTCGGTTTGTCGGAAAGAAACACCGTAGGTCTGCCGGTCTCGGGGGCGAAGTCTTCGTAGAAGAAGAGCGACTCCAGAACGCGGTGATCCCTCCCGATTCGGTCGAGTCCGCGGTTGGTGGCAACCCAAACCTCGTTCGTGAACGGATCGAGCCGAATGGTCGTGATCAGGTCTCCCGTCAGCCCGAGACTCGTATCGATCCTGGCGATGAGGGTACCTTCGGCGAGATCCTGGATCACGATTCCCTCGGCCGGCGCCGAGCCGAGTTCCCAATGGAACTCGGTGCCCAGCCACAACTCTGTGTCGACCAGTTCTACCGACCAGATGCAATTGCATCGCTCCGCATGGGTCGCAATTTGTCGGCCCGCTAACCACAGTCGGTGATGTTCCCGACATCCTTCCTGGCAGTACGCAAGTTCGCTGATGAAACGAGTACCGCCGGAAGCAAACAGGAAGATCGGGGGAATCAGCACCCGTTCGATGCCCGTCTGGTAGATTCGGGCCGGTGGGGGTTGGTTGTCCTTGAATCTGGCGGTGAAGTCAGACCGACCGAGGGCGCGTAGCTCTCGGGTCTCACGCTCCAAAACCAACACTCGCTTGTCGCGGCTCAGAATTCCGATTCCCTTGGCATCGAAAAACATCCGCTCGACCTGCGGTAGGAATTCCCAACCTTGGAACTCACCGGCGGCCGTTCGGCAGGTGGGTAGGACGATGATGCAAATGGCGGCCAATACAGAACATCCTGCGGCATTCATTCGCGTTGCCTTTCATACTACAGGCGATGGCGTCAATTGAAGCAAGCCCTGTGCCATGATCAGTTGTTCTAGGGTTTTCGAGTGGTTGGCTGGAATCGGTTGGGCTGAGTGTGTCAGCCCGGCCGCACGATCGCCAAGAGGTCGCCACTGATTTCGCTTTCTTGGTGTCCGGATGTGGCAATGGCAAACCACAGCCACCTTCACCTTGCAGAGCGGGTAGACTTGTACCCCGTTGGGAGATCCCCGAAGAGGATGGCACCCTGAGAGGCACCCCGTTGGGCAGCACCCCGTTGGCACCCCGTTGGGCAGCACCCCGTTGGGCAGCGCTGGAGTTCTGAAGATCACGATCACGGGGTCACCCATTACACGATCACGTACAATCACGGGGTCAGGCACCGGCATTTGACACAT
>JBDRTC010000544.1:0-8278 GCA_043824335.1 Planctomycetota bacterium
CGGGCGAGACGTCAATAGAAAACGGGCTTTCGGTGGGAATCATCGACGGTGGGGCCTTATGGCCGCGAGAGTCATTGGTGCAGTCAAGGACCGGCCTTGGCAACACTCGTTTTTCCTGCGGCCGCGCGGTACAGTTTGGTCACTTCGTCGGCGGTCAACGCGCGGTCGTAAATGGCGGTCTCGTCAAGCCGGCCCTCGAAGTTCGAATCGCTGTCGCAGCGACCGCCGATGAAGAACTGGCCGACGGTGGGCGAAATGGGCGACTTCGCCTTTCCGTCGATTTCGGGTTTCGGATTGCCGTTAAGGTAGACGCTGACTATGTCGCCGTCGCGGACCAGAACAACGTGATTCCATGTCCAGCGCTGGATGACGGTACTCCCGCCGATCACCTGATCGCGCTTGTCGCCGTTGTGGAAGATAAGCTTGCCCGTATGGCCTTCGGTGCCGCCGATGCCCAGGTGATCGCCGGAAGCTCCAAACGCGTGGTCTCGGCCGCGCGAGAACAGGTATCCCCCGACGGGCCGAGCGTCGTTTGGCATTCCGTTCCAGAACCACATCGACACGCTGTAAGTCTTGACGATCTCGGGAATCAGCGTCCGCATGCGGCCGCCCGCAAAGTGCGGGGCGCGGTTGACCTCGCCGGGGGAGTTGAATTGGTCCGATCGTGCGCCGTCCAAGTAGTAGACGACGCCGGTCTCGTACATGCCCACGTGACGGTTGAGGACGTCGTCGGCTTCCGGCCCGCAGAACTCGTCCATGCGCCAGTACGAGACCGGTCCGGATTCGATGACCGCCTGAGTCGCCACCCCACGCGTTGGCGCCGGCTGTCGGCGTGGTTTGCCCGCAACTTTTTCGAGCATCCGGACCACCGTCTCGACGATCTTGGCTTCGGCGTTGACTTCCAGCGAGGCCGATCGAGCCGGCCAGGTGTTGTAGCCGCCCAGCGGGTGTTGTTCGGGCGGCGGAATGTACCCTTCGGACCCATTGGCCAGTTCGATGTTGACGGTCGGCTGGAGTGGGCTGTAGGCCTTCAGTTTCAAGCTCGTCAGGGCGTAGACCTCGTTCGGAATCGCCGTGATGCCGATGTCGCCAATGCGGAGGGCCTGCAGGATCAAGCTTGTGCCCTGTTGCTCGTGCAAGAAGATGGCTTCGCGCGCGTAGACCTCAGTGGTGGTCTTGGGCGAGGGGCCTTCCATCGCGTCGACAATCCCGCGAGCCCACTGGAGACGCTCCTTGTCGGGCGTCCGGAACTTCAAGGGCAGGTCGCTCTGAGCCATAGCCAGTGTCACGTCGTCTCGGTACTGAATCGTCTTGTAGGCTTCGTGGGCGATGTTGACCAGCGCATCGGTGTAGCTGGAAATATCGTGCGGCGGCTTCTTCGGGGCCGGTTTCAGATAGTCCCTGAGCCAGATGTCTCCGCTGGGACCGTGCGACATGATACCGACGAAAGGCGGTTGATTCGGCGCGGCGTCGCCCGGCGCGATTCGCTCTTTCATGCGATCTGAGAAAAGACCATAATAATCGGCGCTGATCGACGGCGATCCGTAGTAGTGCATCGAGAAGTTCGCCAAAATCGCAATAGGCCGTCCGTCGCGTGATTGAAATGCGACAACCGAAAGGTCGGGGTCCGTGGGGCCAGCCGGTCCGGTCGCGTCTTCGCTCTGATAGCCGGGATGCATATTCGCGCGGACCGTCGGGTTGCCGAAGGGGTCGTCTTGCACGCGGTCTGGGCGCCGTATCCAACGTCGGACCGCCGTGTACGGGGCGGCGTCGCCGACGGCGGCTCCGACCCTGGCCGGTGCGAGGTTCTTCGCTGCCTTCTCGATCGCTTCCACCAAACGCACTTTCAGAAACGGCGGGTAATTCGGATCAGGATCGGTTCCCAACCCGCCTACGGCGGCGGGGGCCGAATGGGTGTGAGTCGCAGAAATCAGCATGTTCTCGGCGGCGATGCCGGTACTTTTCGCGGCCATCGCCTTGACCTCGTCGAGCAACGAGCGTGGCATGGCGCAGCTATCGACCACGACGATCGCGAGACGTGTTCTGCCGTCGTCGAGCGCGATGGCCTTGGCGAAAAGCGGTGTGTGCACCTCCGTCGCGGTTCTCGACAGCATCGACCCGACGACGATTACGGGGAACTCCTGCGGCGTGACGTCGACGGCGGCAGCACCGGCCCGAAACTCGGCAAGACTGGGCCGAGTGCAAAGCAGCGTGATCGACAACGCGATCAAAACGATCGTTCGGCAAGGTAGGTTCCGAAACATGGTGGGCTCCTTGATCTCGGATATCCGGAAAAGTTGACGCCACTCGGCCTTCACTCCACATTGAACTCCACATTCCTCACGTGCTTGCCAATTCTGAATCGGCCTTCTTCCGCACTGCCAATGACTTTTCCGTCCACGCGAAGGTTCTCGATTCTGACACTCTCGACAACGTGTTCATCGTCGTACCCCTGGATCGAAGAGTGGGGAAAGTGCTTGCCAACGACGACAACGTCTTTGACGAGCACGTTTCGAATGCGACCGCGTTCGGGATCGTGGTGTAAGGGCCCAGCGACTTTCGGTGGTTCTCCAGTGCGGGCTCCACACCCCGCGTCAGGCAGGGATTGCCCCCGCGCACAACCGCCCCGATTGCCACCCAGACAGCGTATGCCACTCACGCCGGTCGTGTCAATCGTTCGCGGACCGGGCCCGCAAGGTTCTGTTGGTGGCAAGTTGCTCTAATGGGCGGCTTTGGCTCGCAAGTCGGTGCATATATGTTCACGACGAAAATCGATGGTCGGCTATACCCATGGCACCCACGAACCCGACCGCACTCATGTACGGGCCGTAGGCAAGGGAGGAAGAGATCGCCAAACCGCTTTGCTTGGGGGGCCTGTGGATGGTAGACTGGGGGCCGCGTTGAGCCCGCGGTTTTGGAGTCGGGTTCCGCCGAATGGGTCGATATCGGAGGTAGTGGACGATGCTGGCACGACGGAACACGACTGGCATGGTGACCATTCTGGGCTTGATCGCGGGGGTCGGGCTGGTGATCGGCGCCCATGGGGCGGCCGGGGCGGAGGACTCGCAGCCGGGCGACGTGCTCTTTTCGATCGGCACGCCGGATCGGCTCGCCGCGGAATTCGGCCTGGCGCGGGAAGGCTACGCGGCGTTCCCGCAAAAATTCTCCGATCCGGTCGTCTACACGGTGGGTGGGAGCAAGCCGACCGACTGGCCCTTTGTGCACCCGGCCCATCGCGACTCCTGGGCGGGGGCGAAAGCGCACACGTTCACGGTCCGCTTTCAAAGCCCGAAGGAAGAGAGCGGGCCGCTCTTTTTGGTGATCGGGATCGTGGGCGCTCACACGACGGAGCAGTCGAAGGTGACCGTCGGCGTCAACCAAACCGAGCTGCCGGTCCAGGTCGCCCCGGCCACCGGCCACATGGAGGTGGTCTTCCGGCCGACCATGGAGGGAGCGGCCGACTCGATGATTTTTGAGATCCCCGCCGGGCTCTTCAAGAAGGGGGAGAACACGGTTTCCATTCGCCTGGACGAGCAGAGCTGGATCCTCTACGACTACGTGGCCCTTCGCCGAGAGCGCAAGCCGCTTGCGATCGTGAAGCCGCCGGAGCCCGAGCTGTTGGCCGAGTTCCGCGAGGGCCCGATGGCCGGGGTCGACGAGATCATCTTCGCCCTGCGCAAGCCGGGGACCGACGGCCACTGGTACGCCAACTTCAGCTACTACGCCGCGGACGAAAATCTCCTCCTCTACCGCGACGGCGGGCGCCTCTGCCGGCTGAATCTCGCGAGCGGCGAGGTGACCGCGCTTGTGGACGATCCTGAAGGCGCGGTTCGGGATCCCCAGGTCCATTACGACGGCGAGAAAATCCTCTTCTCCTATCGACCGGGTGGGACGAAGCACTACCACCTCTACGAGATCCAGGTCGACGGGTCGGGCCTCCGGCAGTTGACCGACGGCCCTTACGACGACTTCGAGCCGACCTACCTGGCCGACGGCGACATCGTGTTCGTCTCCAGCCGCTGCAAGCGTTGGGTGCAGTGCTGGCTGACGAAGGTGGCGGTGATGCACCGCTGCGGCGCGGACGGGGAGAACATCCGTCCCATCTCGGCCAACCTGGAGCACGACAACACGCCCTGGCCGTTGCCCGACGGAAGGCTCCTCTACCAGCGGTGGGAGTACGTCGACCGCAGCCAGGTCGACTATCACCACCTGTGGACCACCAACCCGGACGGCACGGGGCAGATGATCTACTACGGCAACATGCACCCGGCCACCGTGATGATCGATGCCAAGCCGATCCCAAAGACGAAGAAAGTGGTGTCGATCTTTTCCCCGGGGCACGGGCGGCGCGAGCACGACGGGGTGATCACGGTGGTCGACCCGCGGAACGGGCCCGACGACAAGAGCTTCGCCCGCTCCGTGAGCCGCACGGCCGATTATCGCGATCCCTGGGCGTTTTCCGAGGAGGCGTTTCTGGCCGCCCAGGGGAAGCGGATCCTGCTGATGGACGGCCTCGGCCGGACGGAGACGATCTACGCCCTTTCCGAGGCAGACGTCCAGGAAGGGTTCGAGTGCCACGAGCCGCGGCCCGTGATGCGCCGGCCGCGAGAGCGGATCATCGCCCCCCGCGCCCGATTGGAGCAGACGACCGGGCGCTTGGCCCTGGCCGACGTTTACAAAGGGCGCAACATGCAGGACGTCCGCCGCGGCGAGATCAAGAAGCTGTTGTTCATCGAAACGCTTCCCAAGCCGATCAACTTCACCGGCGGCATGGACCCCCTGACCTACGGCGGCTCGTTCACCCTGGAGCGCGTGCTGGGCACCGTTCCGGTGGAGGAAGACGGCTCAGCCTACGTGGAAGTGCCCGGCTTGAGGGCGATGTTCGTCGTCGCCCTGGATGAGAACAACATGGCCGTCAAGCGGATGCAAAGTTTCCTCACGGTCCAGCCTGGCGAGCTGACCGGCTGTGTGGGGTGTCACGAGCAGCGGACGCAGAGCTTCCTGCCCAGCGCCAATCTGATGGCCATGCGGCGCAAGCCGAGCCGCATCGCGCCGATCGACGACTGCCCCGACGTCTTCGACTTCCCCCGCGACGTGCAGCCGATCCTCGATCGGCTCTGTGTCGACTGCCACGGCTACGAGAAAACGGCTCGCGGCGGCCCCTATGCCGGCAACGTCGCTCTCACCGGCGACCGGGGCCCGATGTTCTCGCACGCCTACTTCACGATGACCGTGCGCCAGCTCTTCTCCGACGGTCGCGACAAGGCCGTGAGCAACTACGGGCCGCGGACAATCGGCTCCTCGGCCAGCCGCATCTTGAAAATGCTCGACGGCTCGCACTACGAGGTGATGGCCGACGAGCACGAGAAGAAGATGCTCCGATTGTGGATCGAGGTCGGAGCGCCCTACCCCGGCACCTACGCCGCGTTGGGCTGCGGCTCGATCGGCGGGTACGCCCAGAACCAGTTGGTGAATACCGATCTCGAGTGGCCGACGACCAAGGCCGGCGCGGAAGTGATCCAGCGCCGCTGCGCCTCGTGCCACCAGGGTAGCGACGTGCTGCCCTTGTCGCTTTGCGACGAGCGGGGCATCTCCTTCTGGCGGTTCGACGTGAACGATCCCCGCTTGAAGCTGAGCCGGCACATCGTCTTCAACCTCACCCGGCCCGAGAAATCGCTCCTGCTTTTGGCGCCGCTTTCCCAGGAGGCCGGCGGGTTCGCGCTGTGCCACGCGGAGAACCAGGAGCCGGCCCCCGTTTTCACCGATACTTCCGACCCGGACTACCAGAAGCTTTTGGCCATGGCCGTTGCGGGCAAGGAGAACCTCGACGAGATCAAGCGGTTCGACATGCCCGGCTTCCGCCCCCGTCCGCAGTACGTCCGCGAGATGAAGCACTACGGCGTGCTGCCGGCGGAAACGGCCGACGACTCTGAGATCGACGTCTACGCCACCGACCAGGCCTACTGGGAGTCGCTCTGGCACCGGGCGATCTCGCTCGACGGCAAGCCTCGTCAGCGGACCAGCCAGACCGGGGAATAGACGAATTGGCTGGTCTGGCCGCCCGAGCCTGGAATACCGCCGAGGGTCTTGATGATCGCCGGCTGGATCGTCACCCGCTTGCTGTTCATGCAGCCGGTCAGCTTCACCTCGAGGATCCGGACGCCGGCGAACGCGACGATCGTGTACTGCGCGTTGTTGCCCGGCCCGGTGACCTCGCTGAAGATGGGAACGATCTTCGGCTGGCCCTTGATGCTGGCCAGCTCGTCCTTGACGCCGGCGCTGATGCCCGTGTCGCCGTTGAGAAACAGCTCGCCGTTTTCATCCAGCACCAGTTCGCCGCCGTGATAGGCGAGGTCGGCCTCGTTGACGCCCTGGGTGATCTGGCGGGCGATGTCGGCCGTGCTGTTGTTGTTGCTCCCGATGTCGACGGTGCCGCGGTTGCCGGGTGAACCGGTGCCTTGCGGAAAGAGGTTCACCTCGAGGATGCCGTCCGACCCGGCGGTCACCTGTTCCAGGCCCGCGTCCCACGTCCAGCTATCGGTCCCCACGCCAGCCAAGAGGCCGTTCCAGGTGTCGAGGTCCAGGGCGATGGGGAGCATCCCCAGGTTTTCGCCGGAACCCGGCAGGGTAAAGCCCTTGAAGTCGTTCAAGAGGGCGGCGGTGGCCGTGGCTTCCAGGGCGGAGCCGCCGACCCCCAGCGCTCGTGCGAAGAACAGGGGGACTTCGCCGTTCTGGCCCGCCGACTTCCGCACCAGCACCTGAACGGCGTTGGCCGGATTGGGGCTGCCCAGCACGAGCGGCGAAGTGGGATCCATCGGGTTGGCCAGGTAGCCGACGAGGATGTCTTGATAGTCCAGGGCGGGACCCTGGGTCGTCACCGTGTTCAGCGCCGCGTACTCGAAGGCCTTGCCCTCGGCGAGCTCCTGCAAATAGTAGGGAGAGCTGTTTCCACTGAGCGCGCCTTCGTCGACGAGTTCCCAGGTCGCGGCCAGGGCCGCGGCGTCGGCCGACCGTTGCAGCTCGGTCCGGGCGACCTGGAGGTAGCCGAGGTCGACGGCGCAGGCCAGGAGGGCGAATATCCCGACGATACAAAAGGCCGTGAGCACCAGAACGTTGCCCTTCCTGTTTCGTCGGCGAGAGCGGGTCTTCATGGCGGACACTCCTCAGTCGGTCCGGAAATCAGTCTTGCCGGCGCACCGGATAATGGAACTAGTCGACGGGCCGCACCGTGGTGTCTTCCAGCACTTCTCCCGTGGAAGCAAAGACCCGCACCCTCCGCAGCGTCAGCGACTCGACCCGGTTGCCCGCATAGCTGACGCCGGAATTCTCCACGGAAACGCCGGGGCTGTAGCCGTTGAGGTTCGCCAGGTTGGCGTTGACCGTGGCCTTCAAATACCCCTGGCCCCCGAACGCGCCCCACGTGGTGGAGCTGCCGTTGGTGATCTCGAAGGCCACCCCTCCGTCGACGACCTCGACGCTCTGCGTCCAGCGGACCGTTTCGCCGGGGTGCGACAAGATCGCCTCCGTGGGAAACTTGCGATGACTGACGGGCGTCTCGCCGTTCCAGACTTGAAGCTGCAGCCCGCCGGGCACGTAGGAGGGCAGGCTCTGGTGGTTCAGCTCGAACGTGGCGTAAAGCGAGTTCAGGTCGCCCACCGGGGAGATCACGCAGGCGAGCTGCGGACCATCGCTGTCGGGATCGGGCGTGGCGACGACCAACTCCCAGTCCTCCTCCACGCGCACGATCGTGGCCGAGTCATCGGCCGCCGCAATGGTGGCCCACACAACGACAAAAAGGAAAGCCAGGAAGCCCCGAAGGGGCCAAGAGTGCATACCGAGGGCGCGGTGATGAGTCATGACGAGCTCCCGAGAGAACGGATTTGAGGTGAATGCCTTCCCAATAGAAAATCTACGTCGGATTTGTCGGGTTGTCAAATTGCGGCCGTACGGCTTCAGCGGCCGATGTGTCACAGAGATTCCACGTTCGCCGTCACCGTAAGCGCAAAGCGCGGGAGTTCCGGATCGTTCGTGGTGTAGTGGACGACGTGTTGCACGCGCCCGTGCCATTGGGCCGTGTTCACCTCGACCTCGACCTTCGCCGACTCGCCCGGGGCAAGAACGATCCGCCGCGCCTCGGCCGGCTCCCCGCAGCACCCCTTCCCCTCCTCCATGACGATCAGGCGCCGAATGCCCGCGTTGCGGATCGGAAAGACCGCTCGGATCGCGCCCCCTTGGGATACGGTTCCCAGGTCGCGCTCACTTCGCGGCAGCACGAGCC
>JBDRTC010000545.1:0-4564 GCA_043824335.1 Planctomycetota bacterium
TTGGTGAAACAATCGACAGAGAGCCCAGGCACAATCAACCGCCGGCTCACACGCAGGCGGTTCCTCGGCGCCGCCACCGCGGTGGCGGCGCCTGTCGTCGTGCCGGCGGGGGTGTGGGGGCTCAGTGGCGAGGAGCCGCCGTCGGAGCGGGTTACGCTCGGGTTCATTGGCACGGGCGGGCGCGGCACGGGGAACATGCAGGCTTTCTTGCCGTTGGCCTCCGCGCAGGTCGTAGCCGTTTGTGACGTGAAGCGCGACAAGCGCGAGGCGGCCGCCAAGATTGTCGCCCAGCATTACGCGGCCGCCGGGCGCGGTGGCGGCAAGCCCTGCGACGCCTACAACGACTTCCGCGAGTTGCTGGCCCGCGATGACATCGATGCCGTGGTGATCTGCCCACAAGACCACTGGCACGCTCCGATCGCCGTGGCCGCGGCCCGGGCCGGCAAGGACATGTACTGCGAGAAGCCGCTGGGCGTGGCCGTCACCGAGTGCGCGGCCATTCGCGATGCCGTGCGGCGTTACGAGCGCGTGTTCCAGACGGGCACCCAGCAGCGGTCCGACGCGAAATTCCGCCATGCCTCGAACCTGGCCCGGTTCGGCTACCTCGGCAAGGTGCACACGGTCGAGGTCGCGGCCCCCGGCCCACAGTATCAGCCCCGCTACGAGGGCCCCGCCACGCCCACGCCGGTGCCGGAAGGGTTCGACTACGAGATGTACGTCGGCCCGGCACGAATGCGGCCGTTCACGCCCTACGCGGTCGACTGGCCGGGGTGGTACCTGATCTGGGATTACTGCGCCGGGTTCATCGTCAACTGGGGCGTGCACCACCTGGACATCGCGCACTGGGGATGCCCGTCGATCAGCGAGCAACCTTGCCGGGTCACCTGCCGCTCGGTTTACCGCACGCACCCGGTCTGCGACAACATCAGCTCCTGGCAGGCGGATTTCGTCTTCGACGACGGACTGAAGATGCAATTCACCGATACGGGTAACCCACTTCCGCAGGGGACCCGATTCATCGGCGACGAAGGCTGGGTCCACGTAAACCGGGCCGGCATTCAGGCCGAGCCCGCCTCGCTCCTCGAGGTGCGAATCCCGCCCGACAAGCCGAGCCTGTACGAGTCGAGCCACCACCAGGCCGACTTTATCGACTGCGTGCTCAAGCGGCGCGATCCGGTGGCGCCGGTCGAGGCCGGGCACGTGGCGTCGTACCTGGGCATGATTGCCGAGGCCGCCGGACGCCTTCAGTGCGAGCTTCGCTGGGACCCGGCCGCCGAACAATTCGCCGAAAACTCCGAAGCCAACCGCCTGCTCACTCGGCCGATGCGCAGCCCGTGGCGCGTGTGAACAGGGAGGACGCATCGGCGCTCGGCGAAGGCACGTGGTTGCCGACGGGCCGGAAAACGGAAATCACCTGGCCGTGACTCTCAGCGTGTTGGCCAGCACGGTGATCGAGCTTCCCGCCATCGCCGCGGCGGCAACCACCGGGTGAAGCGCTCCCGCCGTGGCCAGCCCAAGTGCGATCGCGTTGTAGCCGAAGGCCCAGGCGAGATTCTGCCAAAGGATCCGATTGGCACTTCGGGCGAC
Organism: Planctomycetota bacterium; assembly: GCA_043824335.1. Lineage (GTDB taxonomy): Bacteria > Planctomycetota > Planctomycetia > Pirellulales > Thermoguttaceae > JBDRTC01. The sequence goes on from JBDRTC010000545.1 coordinate 1,588, forward strand.
GACGAACAGCTCGGGCAATCGCTCCAAACCGGCCCCCAGGAGCGTCACGGCAGCCACCTCCCGCGAGATGAGGGAGGCGGAACCGACGGCGATCCCCACGTCGCCGGCCGCGAGCGCCGGCGCGTCGTTGATCCCGTCGCCGACCATGATCGCCGGATGGCCCAGGCCCCGGAGGTAATCGGCCTTCGCTTCCGGCGTCAGCTCCGCCGCCACGGCGGGAATCCCGAGCCGCCGGGCCACGCTCTCGGTCACCGAGAGGCGGTCGCCGGAAAGGAGCGTCGTGTGGTAACCGAGTTCGCCGAGACGGGTCACGACCTCGCGGCTCTCGTCCCTCGGCGGATCGGCGAATCCAAAACCCCCGCAGACCTTGCCGTCGCATCCCCAATAGGCAACCGAGCCTTCCAGGGGTGTGGCGTGCTCGGGAAACGCCCAGCCGTCCGATTCGAGCCATCGACGGCTACCCACGCGAATCTTCCTGCCCCAGAGCCGCCCCTCGACGCCGCATCCGGCAATCTCCCCGGCCTCCTCGGCTGCTAAGAGCGGAAGCCCGGCCCCGCGTGCCTCCTGAACTAGCGCCGCGGCGATCGGATGGCGCGCATCCCGCTCGACGGAAGCCGCCCACTGGATTGCCGCGTCCCGGCCCTCGCCGGTCCAGTCGGCCACGTCGACGAGCCGGAAATCCCCTCGGGTGACCGTTCCCGTCTTGTCGAGGCAAACGTGGCGAATCCGTCGCAAGCGTTCGAGCACGGAGAAATCGGAGAGGACGATTCCCCGGCGGCTCAAGAGCGAGAACGCGCGGAGGATGACCACGGGCGTTGCCAGTCCCAGCGCACAAGGGCAGGCCACCACCAGCACGGCGACCATCCGCGAGATGCCTTCCGGGAAGCCGGTTCCGCTCCATCCGAGGGCCAGTCCCACCAGCGACAAGGCGATCACGACGGGAAAGACTCCGGCGGCGATCCGGTTGGCCAAACGCGCCCAGCGGTGAGGTTCCAGGAGCCCGTCCCGCACGCGATCGAGCACCTGCGCCAGCGTCGACGCATCGCTGGTCGCCGTCAATTCGATTTCGACGGCGCCCTCGATGAGCGTGCTCCCGGCGTACACGGGACTTTTCGCCCTCTTGTGGACGGGCCGGGACTCGCCCGTCAGGCACGCTTCCGAAAGCCACGCTTCGCCCTGGATGAGCCGGCCGTCCAAGGGGACGGTTTCCCCGGTCTCCACCCGAAGCCGGTCGCCCACGCGGAACGTCGACGCGGCCCGAAAGCGGCCGTCGGCCCCCCTCGCCTTGGAAGGGAGCAACGACGCCATGCCGCGCAGGATCGCCGTGGAGGTCCGCTTGTACCGGGCCTCGACCAGCCGGCCGAACAGCGCCAAGGTGATGATCACCGCGGCGGCGTCGAAATAGTAGTGGTTCGACCCTCGGAAAAGATTCGCGGCGCTGGCGGCGAACGCCGTCAGGCTCCCCAGCGCCAAGAGACTCTCCATGACGGGCACTCCCCGGCGCAAGCCGGCCCACCCCCGAGCGAGAATCGACCGGCCGCAGTAGAAGAGGACGGGCGCCGACAGGGCCAACAGCAGCCAGGGAACCACGCGGCGGCTCGTCGAGTCGAGTTCCTCGAAGAGGCCCACGTAGGAGACGAAGCTCAGCATCATCAAGTTTCCGGTGAGAAACAGGGCCACGCCGAACTCGACGAGAGGACGAGGGCTGCCTCTTTCGGAAACGCCTTTGCCGAGCTCGTAGCCGAATTTTGCGAGTTCCCGGCCCACGACCGCCGGGTCGGTGCGCACGGGGTCGTAGGTGAACCGGATGACGTCGGTGAGAAAATCGACCCGGACGTCTTGCACGCCGTCCGCCCGGCCGGCCAGATGCTGAACCAGCCAGGCGCACGAAGGACACGCCATGTGGGCAACCTGCCCTTGATACGTCCGGCATCGAGCCGAGGCCTCCTGCGGGAGGGCCTTGGGGGCCGAGGCGGGCGTCTCCGCCGCGGCGCGGAGCCATCCGGCCTCGAGGGCTTGCCGGAAGACGGGGTGGTCCTCGTAGCTCGATTCATCGAGCGTCGGCGCGAGCGCGGAAATCACGTTCCACACGTGAAAGCATCCCCAGCAGCAGAACGTGCGGCCGTCCCTCGCAATGGGCCGCTCGCCCGCCGGCAAGGAACAGAGAAAACAGGTCTCGTCGGACATAAGGCCACCGGCCACGTAAGCGTTTCTTCCGCGGGCGTCGAGCAGCCAGCTCAAGGACTCGTACAACAGCCGTGCTGGGTAAGCATGCTCCAGAGGTTCCACATCGACGCGGCCGACAGGAGCAAGAGAAGCGCGCCGGCAACCCGGCCGTACCCGATTTTGCCCACGCGCTTGGCCAACTGTGCCGCGTAAGGGACGCCCATCATCACCGGGAACGTTCCCAGCCCGAAGGCGAGCATGATCAGCCCGCCCCGGTGCCACGTGCCGCTTCCCAGCGCGACGCCCGACATCCCGAAGGTCGCGGCGCAGGGAAGAAAGCCGAAGAGGAGACCGAGCACAAACACCTTGGCCGGCGCCGGGATGAGCGGCGTCTTTCGAGCCATGAGCCGGGCCAGGAATCCGGAGGGAAAGGCCGCGCCCAGACAGCGGTCGGGAACCAGCCCCATCAGGGCCAGCGCCGAGAAGACGATGATCGCGCAGGAAACGCCCGCCACGGCCGCCGGCAGCCACGTGCCGCCGAAGGAAATCTCGAATCGCTGGCCGATCGCTCCGGCAATCACGCCCAAAAGGCTGTAGGTCGTCACCCGGCCGGTGTTGTAGGCCAGGATTCGCCAGTGAGGCTTCCCGCGGCCGGTCACCCCGATGACCGCGGCCAGCGCCCCGCACATGCCAAAGCAATGCGGCGTCATCGTCAGCCCGATCACCGCGGAAGCCACCAGACTGCCGAAGTAGGTGAGCTGGTCTGCGGAGGGTGGGGTCATGACTGGGCCTCTGCAAAATGGCGGGTTAG
>JBDRTC010000546.1:0-2854 GCA_043824335.1 Planctomycetota bacterium
CTCGCTGGCTGGAGCACGAGAAGGCGCTTCGACAGGCGAACGAGCGCCTGGCGGAAGTGGAATCGCGACTGGCCGAGTTGTCGCGGCAGAGGAGCCGTTACGAGAGGATCCGCGATGCCCTGCCCCAGGTGGGCCGGCGCAAGGAGATTCTCGGCCAACAAGCCGATTTGGGGGGCGTGCCCATTCTGCCTGACGATTTCGCCGAACAGCGCCGCGATGCCGACGCTACCCTCCGCGCGGCACGCAAGGCGGACGAGACCGCCCGGGAAGCGATTGCACAGATCGACGCGCAAATCGAATCGATCGTCGTGCCCGAGGCACTTCTGGCCCAAGCCGAGGTGATCGAGGAGGTTCATCAGAAGCTGGGTGGTTACCGCAAGGCGCAGTCCGATCTGCCCGGCCTGAAGGCCCAAAGGGAACAACTCGAGAAGGATGCCCAGCGAATCCTTCGCGAGCTCGACCCGAAGCTCAGCCTCGAGTTCGCCGACCGATTGCGGCTCGGGAGCCGGCAGAAGGTCGAAATCCAGAACCTCGGGAATCGGTACGAAGCGCTGGCAAGCGAACTCAGCCAGGCCCAACAGGGCATCGAGGACTCCCGGAGCGAGCTGGCGGAACTCGAACGGGCGATTGCCGAGCTGCCGGCAGAGCGGGCCCCGGCCCGCCTGAAAGACGCGGTCCGGCGCACGCAGGGCCAGGGCGATTTGGAGCAGCAGTTGGCGGCTTCGCAGACCGAGTTGAGCCGGCTCGAGGAGCAGGCGGGGGTCGATCTGGAGAAGCTGCCCCTCTGGTCCGGCCCGTTAGACCAGTTGGAGAGACTCGCCGTCCCCAACGCGGAGACCGTCGATCGTTTTGAGGACCAGTTGGCGGAGTCCGACCAGCAACTCGCGCTTCTGCGGCGTAACCATCAGGGGGCGGAAGACCGTCAAGCCGAATGCGAACGGCAGCTCGATCAGTTGCGGCGGGAAGGCGACGTGCCCACCGAAGACGAGCTTTTCGAGGCCCGACGCGTACGTGACTTGGGCTGGCAGCTCGTCCTGGAAGCGTGGCAACAGGGCGAGCCGAACGCCGACCTGCTCCGGCAGTTCCTCGATCACGTCGACGCCGACACCGATCTGGCCGGCGCTTATCAGCGGGCCGTGCAGACGGCCGACCAGTTGGCCGACCGGCTCCGTCGCGAGGCGAGCCGCGTGGCTCAGCTTGCCCAGCTCCAGGCGTCCCGGCAAACGATCCAGCGGGAGTTGGACAAGCTGTGCGAACAGCAGACCGCCGCGAAAGGGCAACGCCGGCAAGCCGAACGCGACTGGTCCGAATGCTGGCAACCCCTGGACATCATGCCGCGACCGCCTCGCGAAATGAGGACCTGGCTGGAGCGGCAGCGGGCGCTGGCTTCACAAGCCGAGGCGATCCGGACCGCGAGGACGAACCTCCGAGCGCTCGCACAGCGGGTGAGGCGGTGCCGCCGTGAGCTGGGCGAGCGGCTCGGAGAGCTCGACCAGCCTACGGACTCATCGAGCGAGAGCCTGAGTGCGCTCTTGAGGCGATGCCAAGCGGTGGTTGACCAGCTCGACGAAGTCGCCGACCGGCGCGAACGCCTGACGGCCGATCGGGCGAGGTTGATCAAGAGCGTGGCCGCGGGGGAGGCGGCTAGAAACCGGGCCCAACAGGAAATGGAGCGGTGGCGGGATCAATGGGCCACTGCGATTGAGCCACTCAGCCTTCCCGCCGATACGACGCCCGCGGCGACGAACGAGGTGCTCGCGCGAATCAGCGATCTGTTCGCCTGCCTGAAAGACGTCGAGGGATTGTCCTTGCGAATCGAGGGGATCGACCGTGACGCCGAGCAGTTCGGGCGGGAGGTCCGACCGCTGGTAGATCAGGTAGCCCCGGACCTGGCATCGCTGCCGGTGGATCGCCAGGCTCAGGAAGTCTACTCCCGCTGGCGAAAGGCAGATCGGGATAAGGATTTGCTCGAGCAGCGGCGGCAAGAGCGAAGGCAGCGGCTTCGGGAATTGGAGAAAGCGCGACACGCCGTCACCACCCAGAACGCCCGGCTCGACGCGATGTGCGGGGAAGCCGGCTGCACAGAGCACGGAGCCCTGACCGAGGCGATTCAGCGATCTTCCCGAGCGAAGAACCTGCGTGACGATCTGGCCCGGGTGGAGGAACAGCTCCAGCGACTGGCCGGCGGGGCGACGATCCAGGATTTCGTCGCTAACGTCGAAAGCGTGGACGCGGACGTGCTGCCCGGCCAACTGGCTCAATGGGACGAAGAGATCTCGCACTTGGCGGCCGAACGCGATCGACTCCGTGAAACCAAAGGACGCGAAGAGACCCTGCTGGAAACGATGGACACCAGCACGGCCGCGGCCGACGCCAACGAAGAGAAAGAAGGCCTCTTAGCGCATATCGAGTCCGACGCCCGGCATTTCGCCCGGCTCCGGCTCGCCTCCGTCGTCCTCGCCGAAGCGATGGAACGGTATCGGAAGAAACACGAGGACCCGATCCTCCGCCGGGCAAGTGACTTGTTCCGCCGCCTCACGCTTGGCTCGTTCGAGTCCCTGCGGACCGACGTGGACGACCAGGGGAAAGACGTGCTTGCGGGTGCCCGGCCCGGGGAAACGGCGCCCGTCCACCTGGACGGAATGAGCGAAGGAACCTGCGATCAGCTCTACCTGGCCTTGCGACTGGCCAGTCTGGAGACCCATCTCGATGGCAACGAGCCGATCCCGTTCGTGGTCGACGACGTGCTGATCAGCTTCGACGACGATCGGGCAGCCGCCGCGCTGAGTGTGTTGGCCGAGCTTTCTCAGAGGACCCAGATCATCTTCTTCACGCATCACCTGCACCTGGTCCG
>JBDRTC010000547.1:0-11941 GCA_043824335.1 Planctomycetota bacterium
GCATGGTACGTCGATTGGCGTTCACGCTCGTCGAGCTCTTGGTTGTAATTGCGATCATCGGTATTTTGATCGCGCTTTTGTTGCCCGCCGTGCAGGCGGCGCGGGAAGCGGCGCGGCGGTCGGCTTGCACGAACAACATGAAGCAAGTGGGGCTGGCGCTGCACAACTATCACGACGTTTACAAAACGTTCCCGCGGGCGGCGTACAACATCAACGTTTCAGGCTGCAATGAGTCGCACGGCTGGTGCAACTCTTGGTGGCAGGGGTTCAGCGTCCACACGATGATTCTGCCCTACGTGGAACAGACGGCGATCTACGACAGGGTCGACTGGGCGAACCCCTCCCACGTGGACCCGAACTGGGTCTTGTCCCGCTCGCAGCCGCTCAGCGCCTACCTCTGCCCGTCAGATAGTCCGTATCCTAATGCGGCCTACAAGGGCAACTGCAATTACCCGGTGTCTGTGGGGCCTAACTTCGGGTACTACTGCAGTCCGTCCATGCACAATGGGGCTATTCGGCCGCGAGGGGAGACCGCGATACGGGACATCCGCGACGGGACTTCCAACACGATCCTGGTCGGCGAGAGCATTATTGGCGACGAAACAGGCTCAAGGTTCGGCCCAAGCGACGTCGTCTATTCACAAACGCCTCCCTGGAGCGGAGGCACGTGTTCCGTGGGGAACTTTCAATTCCCGACAGCGGCCCTCATGGACACGTTTGGGATGCAGTGTGAGGCTGGCAAGGCCGCCCACCACAGCCACCCCGGCAGGTCCTGGATACGTCCCATGCCTTTCCAGACCTACTTCACCACGCTGGCGCCCCCCAACTGGAGGTGGCCCAACTGTACGAGCGACCGGTGGGATGCGGGCGGTTACGTTTTCCTGAACGCGCGAAGCCGCCACCCGGGAGGCGCCAATCACGCATTGGCCGACGGCTCGGTTCGGTTCATCTCCGAAACGCTCGACTTCAACACTTACCAGGCGCTGGGTAGCCGAGACGGTGGAGAGACCGTGCAGGGTTTCTGAGGTGTCTTGCGCAGCACAACTAAAGGAAGGAGTGTAAGCCAACATGTCCTGGATGAGATTTGTGGTGTTCCTGGGTTTCGCGGCGCTGGTCGGGTGCGGGGGCGGACCAAGTTCGGTCGACGTGACCCCTCTCCCTGAAGAGACGCCGGTGCAGGCAATCACGACAGTGCTGGAGGGACTGGCGGCGGACGGGCAGTTTGCCCCCGGCATGGAGTCGCTCGACGAGAACATCGAGAAGCTGAAAGCGACCGATGCCGAGAAGGCCGGCGCGCTCGAGGAGGACTGGAAAGCCCTGCAATCGCTGAGCGATCCGGAGGCGATCCAGGCCAAGGCGAAAGAAATGCTGGGGACGCTCTAGCCGGCCCGGCGAGTCCGGAGCCGTTGCGGGTTTTGCCGGCATCGCTCAATAACGAAGAACATGACCCCTGCTCGGCAGGTTGCGCGAACAGGGGTCTTTGTTCGTGCGTTCCCGCGTGACGTGAGCGGAGACGGTTTGCAGTGAGAGGCCGAGGGAAATCTGAGCGTGGCCGTGAAGAGAAACGAGGCCCGTCCTGGCGGGACCCGACCGCCAGTTCGCTATCGCGACGAAGGGCCTTGCTCATCAGGGTGGCCATTTGCGTAGTCCTTGTGGGGCTGTCTGCGGCGGCCGCCGCGTTTCGCCGGGACATGCCGGGGCACAAGAATGAGTTCCCTCAAGCAGCGACCTTTATGCCGGGGGTCAGGCCGGAGGTCGCGGAATTGGTTCACCCGGCAGCCCAGGCCGTGGAGCGCCTGACGGATCGCTTCCCAGACGATCCAAATTCCCTGGACGTGGCAGCCTGGTTCGAGCTCCGGTTCGGCAAATCGGAAGAGGCCGTCAGGCAATGGCAACGGTGCCTGGACCTGAATCCCGATTCCGCGGAGGCCTACTTCTGGATCGGGTCCGTCGCCCGGGACACCGGAGATCTCGAAAAGGCGGCGGATTGTTTCCGCAAGGCGTGGGAGCGGGACCCCGGTTCGCCGCGACTCCCCGTGCATCTGGCGCAGGCGCTGATGAACCTGGGGAGGATGGACGAGGCGATCGAGGTGTTGCAGAAGAACCTCAAGGCCCACCCGAAGTCGATGCCGAGTTTTGTGCTCCTCGGCGAGATCTATGTGCAGCGGAAGGAGTATGAGAGGGGGAAAGAGTATCTCGAGGCGGCGGTTGAGATGTTCCCGGGATTCACGACTGCCTATTATGGACTAGCCAACGCGTGTGTCGGACTGGGGAAAGAGGAAGAGTCGAAAAAGTACCTGGAGCAGTTCAAGGCATTGAAGGCGAGGGACGAAAAAGCCCACCGTGAGCGGTTGAAAACATCTGACGGCGTCTCCCCGGTGCGGTACGGCGTGTCGAAAGTCTACACGGATGCCGCGAAGGTCTATCTGGCACATGGAGACCCGGAGACAGCCGAGGAGCATTTACTGAAAGCGGTGGACCTGTCGTCCGGCTACGAGGAGTGTCTTCAGGTGCTGGCTTGGCTCTACGAGCGACAAGGCCGCACGGACGAGGCGTTGGAGACGTTGTCGCAGGCCAGGGAAGACGACCCGGATAACGTAAGTGTTCATCTGAGGCTGGGGGCGCTCCATGTCCGGCGGGGACAGTTCGAGGCCGCAGAGGAGGCTTTCCTCAACGTAACCCGGGTTTCCCCGCATCAGGCCGGCGGATATGCCGCGCTGGCGAACCTCTACCTTAAGGCAAATCGCAAGCTTCCCGAAGCACGAGAGATGGCGCAAAAAGCAGTCGACCAGGAACCGCTGGCACGAAACTACTTCTTGCTGAGCCTTGCCTGCCAGAGGAACGGGGACCTGGATGGAGGTCGCTCGGCAATCGAGCAGGCCGTGGCATTGGACCCCGATGACCCCAAGTACCAGCAGCTACGCGAGTGGCTCCAACTACGTCGAGAACGATGAAGAGCTTCGCGGTGGATCTCAAGGGCTGCGCGATTGCGTGTTCCGTTGCCGCCGCGGCGTTGGCGCTCGTGTGGGCGTGCCACAGCTTTCTGGCTGGTCCATCCTCACGAAACGGGAACCGCCCGCCTTCGCAGGGAGGAATTCGGCTGAAAGACGTGACGAAGAGGACGGGCGTCGCGTTCCTTCACACCGACGGCAGCAGCGGTCGACACTACATCATCGAGGCGATGTCTGCGGGACTCGCGCTGTTCGACTATAACGCGGACGGCCTGGTCGACATTTACTTTCTCAACGGGGCGCCCCTGCCGGGAACCCGGGTGGACGTGCCGCCTGGAAACGCCCTGTATCGCAACGAGGGGAGCTGGAAGTTCACCGACGTCACCGCGGAAGCCGGCGTGGGCGACACCGGGTTCGGGCTGGGAGTGACCGTCGGAGACTACGACAACGACGGAGATCCCGATCTGTACCTGAACAACTATGGTCTGAACGTCCTGTACCGCAACAACGCCGACGGCACGTTTACTGACGTGACGGCGCAAGCGGGCGTCGCCAACGGGCATCTCGTCGGGGCGGGAGCCTGCTTTCTCGACATGGATGCAGACGGGGATCTGGACTTGTACGTTGGGAACTACATCGATTTTCGCTACGACCTGCACGTCGAAAGAACCTTCGACGGTTTCCCGGTGTATCCGCAGCCTAGGGATTACGTACCCGTCCCCGACACGCTCTACCGAAACAACGGGGACGGCACCTTTACCGACGTCAGCGAGGAGTCCGGCGTCGCCCTGCACGCCGGAACCAGCATGGGGATCGTTTGCGTCGACTACGACGGGGACAACGACACCGACGTGTTTGTGCTCAACGACGTGGGGGCCAACTTCCTTTTCCAGAACGACGGCACGGGCAAGTTCGAGGAGGTGGGCACGTACGTCGGCGCCGCGTACAACTTCCACGGTCACGAGAATGCAAGCATGGGCGTGGATTGCGGGGATTACGACAACGACGGGCGCCTCGATTTCTTCATGACCTCGTATGCGGGCGAGTTGCCCGTGCTCTATCGCAACGTGGGCGAGGGCCTCCTGGAAGACGTGACCCTGCTGGCCGGCGCGGGGAGCGGATCCTACGCCTACGTCAACTGGGGCCCCGGCTTCGCCGATCTTGATAACGACGGGGATCGCGATCTTTTTGTTGCCCAGGGACACCTGGAGGACAACGTCGAGCGATACGACGACAGCACGGCATACCGCGTCCGGAACACCGTCCTGATGAACGCGGGGGAGGGGAAGTTTGTCGACGTGTCGGAGCAGTGCGGCGACGGTCTGCTGCCCGTTTCGAGCAGCCGGGGAGCAGGCTTCGACGATCTGGATAACGACGGCGACGTCGACGCGGTTATCGTGAATTCCCGCGAGCGTCCCACGATTCTGAAAAACGAAACGGAGAGCTCGAACCATTGGATCCAAATACGCCTTCGGGGCGTCGACGGCAACCGGGACGGCGTCGGCGCTCGGGTTACCGTGACAGCGGGCGACCTCACGCAGGTCGATGAAGTCCATAGCGGTCGTGGATACCAGAGCCACTGGGGGACCCGCCTGCACTTCGGGCTCGGCAAACGCGACGAGGTCGACCGCATCGAGGTCCGCTGGATCGGCGGCGGGACGGACGTTCTGACAAACGTCGAGGCGGACCAATGCCTCACGATCACGGAAAGGAGCGCACGTGGGACGTAAGATACGAGTACGCGTCGTGCTCTTGCTGCTTGCCGTTGTGGCGGTCGCTCTCTCGGGAAGCTGGTTTGCCCGGAGGCGCGAGCGGGCACAAGCACAACGGGAATTGGTTGCCCACCTCCGCAGTATCGGCGGCCGGGTCTATTATGACTACCAGTGCGACGAATCCAAGGAGTGGCCCCGGGACGAAGAGGGCCTGCCCCAGCCGGGATGGCTGGAGAACCTGCTTGGCGAAGATTTCCTGCACCAAGTGTCGTACGTGAGCTTCGTACAGTTTGAACGCCGCGACGGCGGGCTGTTATCAGTGGAAACACACTATGCCTCCGACGCCGAGCTGGCGCGGCTGGCGGAGCTGCCCAATCTCCGTTGGTTGGCGCTGGACGGCCGCCGGCTCACCGACGCGGGGCTGGAGCATCTTCGGAAGTTCACCCGCCTGGAAAGGCTTTGGCTTGCCGGCACGCTCGTGTCCGACGCCTGGGTGGCACACCTCGAGGGTTTGGCCAACCTCAGACACCTGTACCTCCCTTACATGCCGCTCACCGACGCAGGCGTCAAACACCTGGAAACGTTAACTCGCCTGGAAACGCTCGACGTGAGCGGCGCGCAACTGTCCGACGCCGGACTGGCGCATCTCAAGGGAATGGCCCATCTCAAGCACCTCTTTCTTCCCCACACGCAAGTGACCGACGCCGGGCTCGTGCATCTTCGGGAGTTCACCGATCTGGAAACCCTCTGGCTGAGCAACACGGGGCTGACCGACGCCGGAATGGCGCACCTGGAGCAATTGGTCAACCTCAAGCACCTCTTCCTCGGCGGAACGCGAGTGGCCGACCGCGGAATGGAACGCCTCGAGCAATTGACTCGTCTTGAAAGGCTTGATTTGAGCAGCACGCTGGTGAGCGACTCCGGGCTGAGATGCCTGGCGGGAATGGCCGATCTCAGGCAACTGTTCCTCCCTTGCACCCGGGTCACCGACGCCGGCCTGAAACACCTTCGGGGTTTGCCCCTTCTTGAAAGGCTGGACTTAAGCGGCACGCACGTGACCGACGCCGGCCTCGTGCACCTGGAGGGCATGAGTAACCTCAGGACCTTGCTGCTGGACGGCACGCGCGTCACCAATGCCGGAATGGATCATCTCAACGGGCTCGCCAACCTGGAGTTGTTGTCCCTTTCGGCCACGGGGGTCGGCGACGCCGGTCTGGCGCGTCTCGAAGGATTGTCGAAGCTCCGCGAACTGCGACTCTACGAGAGCCGCTGTACCCTATCCGGCGTCGTACGCCTTTACACCGTGCTGGAAGGCCGCAGCCTGGATGAGGTATGGGAAGCCGTGGCGGAAACCGAGCGGGATGACGACGGGCAGGTGGTCTCGCTGGACCTCTCGGGAATCCGTGTGACCGACGCCGGACTCGCGCACCTCAGAGGGCTCAAGAAGCTCCAGTGGCTCTTCCTGAACGGCACCCAAGTGACCGACGCCGGCTTGGAGCACCTCGAAGGGCTGGACCATCTCGACGTGATTGATCTCACGGGAACCGGGGTCACCGATGCCGGACTCGATAAGCTCCGCGGATTCCCTAACCTGCGAACGCTGCACCTGGCCGGAACCAAAGTCACCAGCGAGGGCGTCGCGAACCTTGAACGGGCCTCCTCCCATGGAATCAGGGTCCACCGAATTGATCTGTCGTACATGAAGTCCGACGCGCGAAGTCCAAAAAACGCAAGTTCGAACGTCAATCTCGCCAATGCGTTGATGAGCCAGGGAAGGACCGAGGAGGCGAAGGCCTACTTTCTCAAGGCGATCGAGTACCAGCCAAATCGGAAGGAAGCCCACTTCGGCCTCGCCACAGTCCTCGACGGCGAGTGGAAACTGGATGAGGCCGGGGCCGGCTATCGGGAGGCACTGCGGATCGACCCGAGCTATTTCGAGGCCCACCTGAGTCTCGCACTGCTCCTGCTCAACGCCGGCCGGCCCGACGAAAGCCGCCGGTATCTGGCCGACGCAGTCCGCCTCAAGCCGACCGATCCCTCCGCAAACTACTACTACGGCCACGTGTTGCACCGTCTGGGCGAGTTGGAGCAGGCGGCGGACCACTATCAGCTCGCTCTCAAGCACGACCCAGAGTTTGTCACGGCCCTTCTGGCACTCGCAGCGATCCGCATGTCTCCCGATCAACCTGACCTGCACGACCCCGCCGAAGCGGTCAAGTGCGCCGAAAAGGCCTGCGAGTTGACGCGGCAAGAGGATCCCAACGCGCTGGAAATCCTGTCCAAGATTTATGCCGGGGCCGGACGACTCGACGATGCCGTAGATACGGCTGCACGCGCGCTCGATATCGCTCGCAACATGGGCGCCAAGACTCTCGCCGATCGAATCGAAAAGAACCTGGCTTTGTACCAACGGATCGTCACGGACAGGCAAGAATAGTGGCCCGTCCGTTGCCAGACGGAGCATGAGCGAGGCGGGCTCACTCCAATTCCCGCTCGAATCGGCAACTCGAACACTTACAGTTTGACTTTCATGCAGCATGCCGCTTGGCCTTGGAAGCGGGCACTGCGAGAAGCTGAGCGATCCGTTCGGCTGCCCGGCCATCCCAGAGTGCCGGGCATTTTCCTTGCTTGTAGGTGCCATCGAGCACTGCGCGGAGGCACTGCTGCAGCTTCAAGGGATCGCTCCCTACCAGTGTGCTCGTGCCCTCGTGGACCGTGATCGGCCGTTCGGTGCCGGGACGTGCGGTAAGACAGGGAATACCCAGTGCGGTGGATTCCTCCTGGAGCCCCCCGGAGTCTGTAACAATCACTCTGGCCTGCGAGGTCATGGCGAGGAGATCGAGGTAGCCGAGAGGGGGTAACTGCACGATTTGGCTGGCGGCATCGAGTTGACCGCTCAGGCCGAACCGTTCTATCCGTTGCTTCGTTCTGGGATGGACTGGGAAGACAAGCGGCAAATCCTGCGACGCCTTTATGAGCACATTCAGGAAACGAGACAACGTTTCCGGCGCATCGACGTTCGCTGGACGGTGCAGCGTGAGCACCCCGTACCGGCCCGGTTCCAAACCGTAGCGATCGAGTGTATTGCGTCCTTTGGCCGAGGGCAGCAGCCGCATCAACGTGTCGATCATCACGTTGCCGGTCAAGTGCAGCTGGTCTGGCGGATGTCCTTCGCGTCGGAGGTTTTCCATGCCCGCCGGCTCGGAGACGAACAGCAGGTTCGATAGAGCATCGGTAACCAGGCGGTTGATTTCTTCGGGCATCGACCGATCGAAGCTCCGCAAGCCTGCCTCCACGTGTGCGACCGGGATGCCAAGCTTGACCGCAGCCAGCGTGGCCGCCATGGTGGAGTTGACGTCACCCACCACGACCACTCGATGGTAGCGTTTCCCGCCGGGCGGCCCGTCCTCCAGGACGGCCTCGAACCGTTCCAGGACCCGTGCGGTCTGCTCGCCGTGTTTTCCTGAACCCACCTCAAGACACACGTCCGGCCGTCTCATTTCGAGCTCTTCAAAAAACACGTCCGAAAGCTTCCCGTCGTAGTGCTGTCCGGTGTGGACAAGCACGGCTTGCACGTGGGGGTAAGCCTCCAGGGCCCGCAGCAAGGGCGCCATCTTCATGAAATTCGGTCGGGCACCGACGACACATGCCAAATTCAGATCTGCCATGTCTTGCCGTCTCTGAATTCCAGGTTGCAGGAGGGTGCTTTGTGCGTTCATCGACTCGTGGAGCGGCTAATTTGAGTACTGGGGAAGTCAAGTGGAAAGTGCTTTTCCGACGGGCTGGAACAGCAGTGATTGGTCGTTGTCGATCCAGCGCATCAGGATCTTCTCACGATCGTTCTGGTCGATTGATGCCACCCCACGGCAATTATTCCACGCGAGGGACCATCCGCAGACTGCCGGCAAGGACGCGAACGCCGTCCATCGGACGATGGGTGCTCGTTCTCGACGACCGAGTTCAGGACAATACCATCCTTCGGTGATCGCGATTTGGCCCGCCGTCAAATAGCGCAACTTCAAGACAATTCCCTTGACCTCGAGACGCACTTCGTCGTCGGCAACCTTCTCTGCGGCCACGTCCGGATGAAGATGTAGCCAGATCGAAAGATCGTGGCGCCCTGTCCCTTCAGCCCAGTCGACGCAAAGCCACGGGCCGCCCAGTCGACAGGCAATCCAGCGTCCGACATTGCGGACGCCGAGGCGGCGATACGCGTTGTGCTGGGCACGAGCCCAATGGAAACCAGAGCTTTCTCCAGCGGCAGACCCGGAGGGCCACCCGCGGTACCCCATGCGAAAACGCGACCACACGTCGCACTGGTCCCGGCCGTCGATCTGGAGGACATTGTGCGATCGGCTACTGCGGCAGTACCGGCGCATCGAATCGTCCTGGTAGTTGAATACGCCGCTGTCCACGAAAAGCCGATGGCCTTGGATCGAGGCTTCAAATGTTAGCAAGTCGGCATGTGCATGTGCCGGCAAGTGGTCCGGTCCTACAGGTCCGGCATCGAACAGCAGGAAGTCGTCGCCTTGTCGATGGATCCAATAGTCACCCACAAAGCGGGATCGCGGCGATTGATCAAACGTGTGGTTTCGCTCACAACCGTTTGCGTGCTCCCCGCTGCCACTTCGGGCAGCACGGGCAGTCAGTTGTCTGAGGGGCACCGTTTCACCAAGGCAAGCATCCCCGAGTAACGGGATCTCGCCATCGGGATGCGCAATTCCTCGCAGGAAGTCTGCCATTTTCAGAGCGGTCTTTTCGCAGGACCGGGCCACATGCGGCATGATCTCTGCGACGGCATCGCGAACATCCAGCACGGCCTCGAGCATCTGGGCATGGTACATCGGCGAACGCTCGAAATGCTCGCCGTGCGGCAAGAGCTGCTTGGCCAACTCCTTCCGCAGGATTCGGGCGCCCTTCAGGAGCCACCGCTCGGCATCAGGACCATCAAGGAACGCCCCAATTAGCACCATTGCCCGGGCGTTCTCCAGCAAGTGATTGCCGCGGACGTCCCACTCCAAATGACGTTCGAGATACAGGGCTTGGGAGAAGATGCTCGAGAGCACCGCGTTGCCCAGTTCCCTGGCGGGTGGCGAAGTCACCCATAGGTGCAGCCACACCGGGAGCCGGCGTGAAATGCAGTAGGGGTGCCAGGCGTCGATGAAAACTCGCCCGTCACTTGGCCGGTTACTATCGATCCACTGAGCGACAAGGTCCCAAGCCCGATCGAACAGGGTCCGATCGTCGTGCCGAGCGCCTTCGGCTGCCAGATCCAAGAGGAATTCATGGTAGTGCAAGTGAAAACGCCATAAGCGGGGCGCTTCCGGCCAACTCTCAAGCCGCCAGTCGACTGGGTCTGGCAACGCACGCTCGGAGTTGAGAAACCGGTATCGGCCCTCGAGGATACCCCGGACATTCAAGGCGGAATTCCTCGCCCGGCGCTCGCTTAGCTTACCTCGCGCCAGCGACGCAAAGCCGGGGTGCTCTCGGGGCTTCGGAACGACCTTGGGCGGCCGCGCATAGCGCCCGCCCCCCGTCATGCGAACGAACCCGCGTTGAACCATGCTCACCAGCCGCATGGCCAATTGCGACATGCGGTAGTACCGAAAGATGTACCACCAGCGGACCGCTCTCTGGCTCCACGTTGATGGCCCGGGAGCTTGACGCTCGCTTTGCATGAAGCAGGCCCCTAGAAAAGCGTTTCCGTTGGCCACCCCGGTTGCATTCTGGACGCCCGGATTTCTATGCCGCTTTGCGGCCGAACGCATACAGGTTTACCTTGCACATGGGTGGGATGAAGCGATGAGCGATAACTCCGAGTGCATATGCGGTTCTCGAGAAAACCAGATAACTGGGCTCGTCGTCGTAGGCGTACACACATGGCTCAAATCCGTAAATACGCATCATGCGTCTGAGTTTTCTTGCCGTGTTGCAGCGGTACAACGTCGGGAAGACATCGTCGGCGCCGCGTTTTTTTCCAATGGTTTTCAGGACCCAGGCATGCCATGCGTTGGGTATGCATCGTGAAATCAGGGCCACATAGCTGTACTTGTTTGGTGTGCGAACACAGATGCTCCCTCGCGGCTTCAACACTCGAGCGCACTCGGAGAAGAACGCCTGGGGATTCCGGACGTGTTCCAGCACGTAGTCGGAAACGCAGAGGTCGATGGTCTCGTCTTCCACGGGCCATCGATCGCCCCCAATCAGCCTGAACTCGTCGAGGAAGGCGTTTTCACGTCCCGCTTCATCGACGTCGATGCCAATGACTCGCTTGCACTTCCCTCGCAAGTTCCGCAGGTTTCGCCTAAAGCTCACCGTGTCATCGGCGCAAGCTCCCCGGCCGCAGCCAATGTCAAGTACAACGGCCGATGGGGTGAGCAACGCGTTGACTCTGGCGTGAAACCTGATCGCGCCGTCCGTATCGCTGTAGCCGCCAAACGCGGCTTCTGGATAGTAAGTCAGCCTAAGCTGTTCTTCTTTGGACATTTCTCCCTCCGAATCCCTTCGAAAGGGTTGCTTGGACGGCAAAACGTTGCCTGTGAGCCAAGGCGACTACGGTTTGATTCTCAATAGCTTCCAGGGCTGCGAATGTCGCTCTGGTGGTGTTTAGGATACTTTCAAAGTTGATGGGCGACTGCCCGCCGGTGCGCACCGCCTCGACAAATGCGCGAAATCCTTGATCGTGTCCCTTATCCTGCGTCCACGATCTCCTGTTCTTGCCGCGACATCCATAGAGTTTCAGCCGCCTGAAATTGTCTATCCGCAGTACGTGTCCTTCGGCGAAAACATCGAGCTGCTCCTTCGGGTATTGGCGGGCCCCGTTGGCGAAGTAGTTGATCTGGCCTAATGAGCCGTCGGCAAAGTGGAGCGAGATGGAAACGGTGTCACCCAGGTTGCCGGCGTCGTTCGGACCGTGTTTCATCGCGGCGACGTGGGTAATCGGCGACTCGTCGGCAATGAAATGCAGCAGGTCGATGAAGTGGCAGGCTTCCCCGATAATCCGGCCGCCGCCAACCTTGGGATCCTGCGTCCAGTGGTCAGCCGGAATGGCTCCTGCGTTGCAGGTGAACGTCATCGCCAGGGGTTGCTTGCGTCCGCCCAGCCGCGATCGGAGTGCTATAGTCAAGGGAGCAAAGCGGCGGTTGTACCCGATCATCAAAATCGGCCGCTTGGAGCCGGCCTCGGAGGCCTTGCGGTAAGCCCCGGAGATTTGGTTCAGTTCCTCCGCAGTCAGGCACAAGGGCTTTTCAACGAATACCGACTTGCCGGCTTCCAGCG
>JBDRTC010000548.1:0-11014 GCA_043824335.1 Planctomycetota bacterium
CACCAGGCTGGCCGTCGCCACCCCGCCGAAGAACCCGTTCGATTCGACGATCGCAACGTTCGCCCCCAGCCGGGCCGCCGCGACGGCGGCAAACACGCCCGTGCAACTGCCGCCGACCACGCACACATCGCAGTCATGCGCGACGGGCACCTCCCGCGCCGGCTCGCGAATCATGCCCGGCATCGGCACCTTCGCCGCGGCGTCCGCACCGGCGGCATAGGTCCCGGTGATGGCGCCCGCCGCGGCCAGCGGGGCGCTCTTCAGAAAGTCTCGCCGACCAAAGTCTCGTTGCATCATTCGTCTCCTCGATCAGGGCTGGATCGGTTCATGCTCATGGAAGCGGTTCGTTTACTCGGAAGGCGTTGTTAGCAGGGTGACCGGCCCGAGCAGGCCGGAGGTCAGGTCGCCGCGGTAGCGGGTGGGGATGGTCACGTAGTGGTTGGCGAGCGTGTTATAGACCAGCACCTCGATCCGGTTTTCGCCGGGCTTTACCAGTCTTGTGATGTCCAACGTCCAGGGCGGCGCGACTCGAATGCCGGCCACCTGGCCATTGACGCGGACTTCCGCCGTGGCAACAACTCTCCCGAGGTCGAGCGTGGTCTGGCCGCCGGCTTGCCGTGGCGTCAGCTCGACCGTCTTGCGATACCACGCACCGCCGGAGTAGCATTCCAACGCACCCAATTTCGACCAGTCGCCAAGGACGGTAACGCCGGGTCCGCACTCCAACCGCACCGGATCCGAAAACACCGCTGCGCCGCAGAAACCCGTTTCCGGCATCACGCGCAGCGCAACGCTCGTCGGGCGCGGCAGCGGCGAGGTGGCCTCAAAACGGCCCTGGCTCGCGGCCCGCATCGGCTGACCGTCCGCCCAGGCCTCGACGCTTCCCCGTGCGGTCACTGTCATCGCGCGCAGCCCGGGCGGTGCGGTGAAGCGAAACCACTCGGCGGGCTTGGCGTCGGCATACGCGTCGAAACGAATCACCGACGGATCGTCGAACCAGACCATCGACAGCGGCGTGCGGCGAGGCGGGCTGGGAGAGACTCCGTCGCCTCTCAGGACAAAGTAGCCGCGGCCGGCCTGATCGTAGCGGACGAGAACCGGATTGGCGCCCGCACGCAACGGCACGGCCTGTTGCAGATCCTCGACACGCGTGCCGGCGACAAACACCGCTGCCGGCGCGAGCACCTCGGAGGCGTGCGGCTTTTCGCCCTCCCGGCGCACGCTGGTCACGATACGGGCCGTTGTGGGGCGGTCGACCGTCGCGCTGGTCCACAGGTAGTAGTGGCTGCCCGCCGCTTCGGTCACATATTTGAATTCGTTCAACGCACTTTCACGCTTCCCGAGACACAGGAAATGGTCGCTGATGTTCTCTTTCAAGCCGTGCCAACCCTGATGGCCGGGATCGCCTTCGAGTCCCTGACGCCAGGAAAAACAATAGGGTCGCCAACGGTACGGCTGGCCGCCGATGGTGACCGCCTCCGCAGGATTTACACGCGCGAGGTTCGCCAACTGGACGTCGATCGCATCGGGAGCCGCATCGTCCGCGATCGGTCCAAGCAGCCAGAATTGCGGGCCGAAATCATAGGTGACGCGCTCCCAGTGGTTGTCGTCGAAGTCCGGCTCCTGCCAGGCGACCGCGCCGCCGGTCTCGACGGCGTGGCGGAAGACGCGTGCTTCCGGGCCGATGAGCTTGTCGGTGACCGGCAGACGGAAGTCTCCGTAGCGGTTATCCATCGTCGGTTTCAGCTCGAACTCCCAATCGCCGTCGAGGACGATTTCCTCCGTGCTCGGCGCAGGTCTCCCCGCGCTCGGCGCAGGTCTCCCGACCTCGCCGAAACCTGCGACCGAAGGTCTGCCGAATTCCTGAGACCGGTCGGTCGCTTCCTGTGCGGGGTCGGGAGACCGGCGCACGGAAGCCGGCGTGAACACGACGATCTGGGCTTCGTAATCTTCCAGCGGCAACTGCACCTTGGTGCTGCTCATCGTCTCGCCGAGCACTCGCAACGGCCGAATCGCACCGGTCCAAGGGTCCCACAACTCGACTCGACCCTTGGCGCGGAACTCGGCGGTCGAATTCTTCGGCGCCCCCATGACCATGTACACGTCTCGCGGACCGACCTTGCGGTGCGTTGCCTTGATGGGCTTGTCGCTTCGGACATCGCGAGGCGCCAGGCTTTCGATCCGGCCAACCAGTGCGTCCCACACGTCGCCCGCTGCGCCGCCTCGATGCAACTCGTGGACGTTGGTCGGGTCGGGAATGGACAGCCCGACGATGTCGCGACTTGTCCGCCAGGCATCATCGCTCGGCGAGGCGAGTGTGTAACGCAGGTCCTCGGTGGACAGCACCGTCTTGCCGTCTTGCACGATCGCCAGGAACATGCCTGCGGTGCCTCGCTTCCCCGGCGCGTCGTGATCCTTCGCGTCGATCGTGATCACGTCGCCGTCCTTCAGCGAGATTTCGCCTGTCCAGCCGCGCGAGTAGTCCGCGCCTGCACAGACTTGCGTGCCGTTTACGTAGAGAAGGCCTTCGTTATCGCAGAAGAACCGGGCGCGGCAGGCGGACTGTGCACCGGCCGGTGCCCGCCAGACGCCCTTGAAATACACTTGCTGCGCCGCTTCTTTCGACCACGCCCAGCGTCCGACGCAGCCGCCCTGGTAGCGACGTGCGAGCAGTTGCTCGCTCGACAGCAGGGCGATGCCGATTCCGCCCGCGTCGTTGCGTTGGGCCGGTGGCTGGGTGCCCGCCTTGGTTTCTGCGGCCGTGGCGCCGAACAGTTCCTTGACGACGGCATCCAGTTCCGGGTCTTCACTGCCCGCATGATCGCTCGCCTCAGGCAATGCGCCCCCGGCGATCACGATCCCGCCCGCTCGGTAGAACTCTCGAGCCTTCTGCAACGTGGACCAGCGCACGACGCGCATGGCCGGCAAGACGAGCACACGATACGAAGCGTCGGCCACGTGCAACCGCCCGCCGCGGATTTCGGCCCGCACCAGCGACTCGAAATCCATGAAGATGAAATCGTAGCCTTGATTCATCAGCGTCGTGCCCGCGGCGAAGGCAGCCTCCGTCGCCTCCTTGCCGCCCAATCCGCCCTGGCCGGGAGCGACCGGGTACATCACCGCCACGTCGCACTGGTGTACGCCCTGGCTCATCAAGTACGACAGCCGCTCGAAGTATTCCAGGAACACGCCCATATGCTCCCAGTACGGCATGCGGAAGTGGTAGCAGGGGGGCGCCCACTCCCAGAAGCTGCCGTGCGTGGTGTAGTACAAACCGTGCAGGTTGAGCAGATTGCAGCCGTACAGATAATTCTCACGCGTGGCGAACATCAGGTTCTCGGGTGTCGCGCCCCAACCCAGGCTGTGATACCCCTCCAGCCACACGCGCGGGCGCCCGTAAAGCTGGGCTATGGAACTGGAAACCTTGCCCTTGATCAGATCGGCTCTTCCGCCCGGTGTATCGTGGCCGGGGGCCGTGTACCAGCGCACGGCGCTGAAATAGTCGCCGAATTCCAGCGGGTTGCGACCGCGGCTGCCTTGATCGCAGCCGTAGATCTTGCCGCGGCTCCAATGCCATTGGAAGATCGGAATAAAGTATCGCTCTTGGGCCAGTTGCATCTTTACGTCCATGAAATCCAGCCGGTACTTGACGGTCTTGGGGCCGACGTCCTGGAACATGGCAGGCAGGGCCTCGAACAGATCGTAGCCCTTGCGATTGCTGAACTGCTCGGCCAGATCGTCGGCCCAAACCCGATCGCCGACGCCGAACTTCAGTTCGTCGTGGAAAAAGTAGTTCAGCCCCGCGGCGGATTGCCCCGGCGCGTGGTCCTGAAACGGCTGAAAGAACTTCTCGATGACTCGCTGCCCGGCCAGCGGATGAATTGGGTTAAGCGTACCGGGCTTGCGGGCGGCGGTGTAGAACCGGACCTCCCAGTTGCCTTCGGCCGGAGTCCACTCCAGGCGTTCGTTGCGGACCGAACCGGTCAGATCGATGTTGCCAGACGCGATTCCCGTTTCGCTGCGAGGATACGCCCGTACGGCCACCGTGTCGGCCGGCAGGTCGCAGGCCAGCGTCTGGCCGGCCGCCACGCGCTGCTTGCGGGCGACGGCGATCTCGCGGCCCTGGATTTCGGGATCGCTGTAGATGGTGCGGCTGACGAGGCTCTTGCCGTTGGGCCAGTCGAGCGTATAGCCGCTCAGTCCGATCCCCATCCCGCGCCGGCCACACTCGCCAGCAACGAATCTCCACATCTCCCACCATGCGTCAGAGAAGATCGCCGGCTCGGCCGCGTAAGTCGGCCAGCCGGACGAGTCGTCGTGAGCATAATTGACCTGCATGCCGGAGATGCCCTTCTCGTGCAACTGTTCGATTTGCCACAGCAGCCGCTCTTTATCGAGCGGGTCGCCGGTCCACCACCAAAACGGCACCTCGCCATAGCCCGGCGGCGGGTTCTGAAAACCCGGCAACGCGTCCAAATTCGGGTCGCGCGACGGAAAGCCAGGCGAGCCTTCGGGTGGCGCAAGCAAGGCATTGATCGGATCACTGAAATCCGAATCGTCCGTCTGCTGTCCGCGGACGATCCCGACGCTCAGCGGCTGCCCGGCGGCAGCATCCCGCAATCGCAACAGATCGGCCAGCCGCCTGACCGGCCGACCGTTGATGCTGTGAATCAAGTCATCCGTCTTGAATCCATCCCGGGCGGCCGCCGAACCAGCCGGTACATCACTCACGCGGACACCGCCGGCTTCTTTGCTGACGCCGAATGCCGAGTACGCCTCGCCATCAAGGTCCTTCACTCGAGCCTCCAGCCAGAAGTGCGAGACGGCCTTTGCCGCGGCGGTTTGCGACGACGCGGGGTCCGCCGCGGCTGCCGGCAGGTCCGGCGTACGGGCGATCTTCTTCAACTTGGGCTTCTGCACGCCGAACTGGTCCATCGGGAAGTTCTCGAATCCGAGTTTCAAGGCGGGCGAGCCGTCCTTGACTCGATAGTCGCCGCTGGCCGGGTCGACGAACAGCGGGTCGCCGACCAGCGAATGGGCATCGCAGCCGTGGGCGGCGAACTTGGTGCGATCGGCGTCCGAGGTGGCGAAGAGGTTGAAGTCGATCATCTTTCCCCACTTCCCCTTCGGCATGCCGCCGGCAGGGCGGTAGGCGCCCATAAAAATGTTCTTCGCGACCTCATCGCCACTGTTGTCGTACCAGACGTGTGGGTGCAGGCTGTTGCCGACGGCGATGTTGTTCCAGACGCGGCGGTGGAACCCTTCGCGGAGTTTGAGCCCGCCCTGCAGGAACAGGTTGTTGTAGATCTCGTAGTTTGTCGAGCCGTCGTCCAAGTCCACATCCCAGCCGTGATCGCAGCGCCAGCGATTGTTGCGCAGCACGGTGGCCTTGGTCGCATCCAGCAGTGCCAGTTGCGGCAACTCGTCGGCCGGAGCCTCTTTCAAGCCCCAGAAGCGATCGCGTCCCCACGAGTTGAAACTGCCATGATCGCCCGTCTCGCGAACCGTGTCGAAGACATCACAGAACTCGATCAGGTGGCCGCCAAAGGTGCCTTCGCTGATGTTGATGCCGGCCCGCGACGCCTCGTAGATCGAACAATGCCGAATCGTGATGCCCATCGACGTGGAGATCTGCACGCCGGTGGCCTGCTTCTCGACCACGCCAAAGTGACGCAGCAGGCAGTCCTCGACCGTGCAATCGGCCGGGTCGTTGTCGGTCTGCGGCCCCGGCGCTTTGTCGATGTCGGCATAGCTTTGGCGCTGGCTGTATTCGAACAGCGGATTGCGCACCGACCGAGGGTCGCCGACGAACACGACCGCACTGGCCCCGGTGTCGTGAATGTCGCAGCCCGCGATGCAAATTCGCCGGTTGTAGTTATTCACAAACACGGCGTTGCCGCCCAACTGATCGAACTCGCAATCGGCGAGCTCGCAGTCTTCCGCGCCGTTGAACAGCACGGCGCCGCCGCGATAGATTGTCCAGTCGCTCCGCAGCAGCGGTTCCTTCACGTCCATAAACGTGCGGGCCGCATGCCGGAAGATGAAACCCTGCAGTGACACGGATCGGACCGGGTTCTCTCGATTGCCCTGAAACTCGACTAGGTGTCGCAGCCGGACGACTTCTACGGTCGCCTGGCTGAGGTCGACGTCCGGAGGCGGATAGAAGTAGAGGGTAGAAGTCTGCGCGTTGTGAAACCACTCGCCGGGGGCGTCGAGTTCCTCGAAGATGTTTTCTACAAAGCGGTCCCGCGGATGCATGCCCATTTGGCGGTTATTCTGCCAACCGCCTTCGTAGGTGACTTCGCCTTGCTCATTCTTACCGGTGATGCGGTAATGGTAGCCGCCCCAATGAGCGCGGTGCATGGCGTGGATGTAGCCGCCGATCGGATCAGCCCAGCGCGCGGCCCGCTGGGGACTGAAAGCGTCGGCGGCTGCACCGTTGTAAGGGCGGGCGTTCGGGTCGAAATTCGGGTAGCGCGCCATGTGCTGACGCCGACCGTTGACGAACAGTTGGTCGATCGCCAATCCGGCGGGTGTTTCGGCCTGCAGGATACCTTCCCGGTGCCGTTGCCACTGCAGATCGAGCCGCGAACCGCCGCTGAGAACGACCGTCTCGCCGGGGACGGACGCGTAGGTGATGCGCGAATCTTCCGGAGTAATGATGATCGTCTTGGGCAAGTAGTACGTGCCGGCGTGGAACAGCACGGTCTGTGCTTTCATCTTCCGCGCTGCCTGCTGGGCGGCGGCGAACGTCCTCAGCGGCCGATGCACCGTGCCCGAGTTGGCATCATCACCGGTCGGGCTGACATGAATCTCCGCCGCCGAGACCGTGCCGGCCAACAGCAGGACGATCCACCGGAACCAGGGTAAGGATCGCGGGACGGATAACTTCGGGGTATCGTTGCTTTTCGCTCCGCGAAAAGACGTGCTTTCGTGGAGCGAAAGCCGACTCTGTGTTTCCCGCGATCCTAAGTATGTCCTCTTCATGGCGTCATCGCTTGATTTCTTCATCTCCGTCCCACCAGCTGTTCCAGACACTGCGTGTAATCGGCAATCGGCGTATTGCGATCGTCGTCGACGTTTGATTCAACGGCACAGAGAGAAGTGCTGCAGAGGATGAGCGTGAAAAGGTTGCTCATAGTTTGTGTTCCTTTCGTTCAGTCTCTGTAGGTGGTGCGGTCCCGCATGACCTGCTTGGCTGCGAGGCCTCCGATCAGGGCCAGAATTGATTATATCTCCCTGCTTGGCCGTGCATACTTCCATCTCCCACGGGGGAAAGATCCGCTGGGCCCGCCCACCCGTTGATTGGCCGCCGCCGACCAGTTCTACTTAACAGGGAGAGGAGTGCCCCGTCCTCGCCCAGACGGAATGAGCCGAACATGACGCCGATGGCCGCCGCGCCGGCAGCTTCAAGCCCAACGATATCGAACACCGAGTCCGCCCTGCTGCTGGCTCCGCTGGCCGTTCTGCACGCTGCCGATGTACCGAGGCAATCTTCGTTGCTGCGCGTTGTGGAGGGCAATCCCTCGGTCTCCGCTGAACTTGCCACGGGCTTCGCGAATCCGCCGGCATCGAGGCCCACTACGCCGCGTTCCTGAAAATGATCTTCGAGGACGCCGGCCCGGCGGCCGGCAGGGCGCTCAGTTACGTCCACATCGATAGCTGGGAAGCCGGGGGGCAGAACTGGACCGCCACGTTTCCCGCCGAGTTCCAGGCGCGGCGCGGGTACGATCTGCGTCCGTGGCTGCCGGTCCTGACGGGGCGCGTGGTCGTGAGCGCCGAGTTGTCCGAACGGTTCCTTTGGGACGTCCGAACAACCGTGAGCGAAATGATCCGCGACAATTATGCCGGCAGGCTGCGCGAGTTGGCGCGCACGCACGGCATCAAGCTGTCCATCGAAGCCTACGGGCATCTGTGCATCGACAATCTTGCCTACGCCGGTGTCAGCGACATGCCCATCAGCGAGTTTTGGGCCAGGGGCGAGGGCTTGCTTCCCAGTCCCGGCGGCTATGAAGCGTCCACCAAGGTCATGGCCTCCGCGGCGCACACCTATGGCAAACCCGTCGTTGCCGCCGAAGCATTCACCTCCGACCGCGGCTGGCGCGACCACCCTTTTCTTTTGAAATCCATGGGTGACCGGAAGTTCTGCGAAGGGCTCAACCTCTGGATCAACCGCATGATTGGAAACGAGCAACTCCCGCTGGACGGAGACTGGAAGGATTTCGAGACGTTGCCGGAATGGCCCGACTGGTTCATGACCGGGAAACCCCGTCCCTCGGGCCGTTACACCTTCTCGTCGTGTCGGCATTACCCGAAGGATTCCCCGCTTGTTTCCTCCGGATTGCTCGGACCGGTGACGATCCGGGCAGCCGGTTTCCCCAGGCCGGAAAAGCGACTGCCGCCCGAACCGAGGTGCACCGCTACACCCGCGGGGTTCAGTGCTAAGTCTCGGGAGCAATCTCACGGACTTCGCCGTTGACCCGTATCTTGACCTTGGCATTCTTGTTCCGCGCCTTGTCGGCAACGATGCGGAAAGTGGTCACCTGGCCGTCTTTCCAGGCGCAATCCACGCGGTAGCCGCCGCGGGCTCGCAGGCCGACGAAGGAACCTTGCCGGGCCCAGTGCTTGGGCAGGGCGGGCAAGAGGGCGATTTCGCCGGCGTGGCTCTGTAGCAGCATTTCGGCGATCGCCCCGGTGATCCCGAAGTTGCCGTCCATCTGGAAGGGCGGGTGATTACAGAACAGATTCGGGAGCGTGTTGTAGGTCATGAGGCCGCGGACCATGATGCCGGCCCGCTCGGCTTCGCCCAGCCGCGCCCAGACGCCACACCGCCAGGGCCAGGTCCACGAGCGGCGGCTGTCGCCGATGGTCGTCTCGACGGTGAACGGCTCGCCTGTTGTTTCCTCGTGATCGTTGCTGCGGGCCTTGAGGCTTGTGACAGCCGCTCGGGCCAGACCCGGCGTTTCTCTCAAATCGATCTGCCGGCCAGGGTACACGGCGAACAAGTGCGAGATGTGTCGGTGGGTGTCCTTCGGGTCGTCGCGGTCCGTCTGCCATTCCTGGAGCTGGCCCCAACGGCCGATCTTGTTCGGGGCCAGGCGAGCCTGCATGTCGGCCACATTCTTCTGGTAATCGGCATCCACGCCGAGTGCCCGAGCCATCTCCAGGTAATTCTGGAACAGATCCCAGATGATCTGCTGGTCGTGCATCACGCCGTCTTCGCGCGGGCCGTGCTCGGGCGACCAGCCGTTCGGGGCGACGAGCGTCCCGTCGGGCAGCGCCTTGAGGTGATCTTCCCAGAACTGGCAGATTTCCTTGACCATGGGGTAGCCCTGCCGGCGGAGGAATTCCTCGTCCTGCGTGAAAGCGTAATGCCAGGCCATGTGCTGGGCGTACCAGGCGCTGGCCGGGATATTCCACTGCCAGCCGTTGCCGCCGAAGATGCTCTGGCTGGTACGCGCCGTCCAGCCGCGAGTGTCCTTCCCAAAGGCCTTGCGCGTGGCCACGCGGCACGGCTCGGCGCACGCGGTGACGAAATCCAGCAGGGGCTGATGGCACTCGCCAAGCGCGGTCGGCTCGGCGCCCCAATAGTTCATCTGGACGTTGATATTGCTGTGGTAATCGCTGGCCCAGGGCGGATGGTTGCTGTCATTCCACAACCCTTGCAGATTCGCGGGCAGCCCTCCGGGCCGCGAGCAACTGGCCAGCAGATACCGGCCGTATTGGAACATCGTTTGCTCCAGATCGGGATCGCCCGCTCCCTGGGCGTAGGCGGCCAGACGCTGGTTGGTGGGCAGCGCGAGCGTGGTTGCGTCGGAACGGCCCCAATCGACCCGTACGCGGCCGTCGAGTTCGTCCCAGGTCTTGCCGTCGTTCGATCCGGCCAGCACCCACCGCTGCGGATCGCGGGGGGGCACGTCGTCCGCGCTGGTCAGCGCATACGACGCCACCGGCCTGGCCTCCGGCAGCTCGGCCTGCCAGACGACCAACTCGCCGGGATCGGCGATGCACCACTTCGTATCCTCCCGCCCATCCACGCAATTGCCGATTGCCTTTCCGTCACCCCGCTCGTGCCCGCTGGGCGAAGTCACCCGCTCGTCGTCCGAGGCGCCGAATTCCAGGAACAGGTCGCCGAAGTTGCGATAGCTGCCAAACCCGTGGTCCCCGGTTTCATACTCCCCGTCCCAGTTGTTGTCGCCGGACCACAGGGAACTCTCGTTGAACTGGATCCGCTCGACCGATACGCCACCGAACAGCATCGCGCCCAGGCGGCCGTTGCCGATGGGCAGGGCCTCCTTCGACCAGACGTTCGCGGGCCTGGCATACCACAGCACGCGATGCTCCGGTTGCGAGGCGATCTCGCCTGCTGACGAAGTCGCAGCGTCATTACCCGCAACGGTTGTCGAGCTTTGGGAAAGCAGGGCGGTTAGCAAAACGATCACGATGAAGAGGCCAAGGCCGTATTTCATTCGCGTGCTCCCTTTACTTCTTGCCATAGACGCTTTGTGGTTTCCGCGGAATCAAGCCCGATACGGGGTCGGCATGGGCCAACCAGCCGTCGACAAACCGCCGACAGCGGAAAAACGCCTCGGCCGCGTGCCGGGCGTTGCATGCCGCCTGCCGGAAAGCCGCTTCCCGCCGATCGTCGGAGGGCGGATCCGTTGGCGCCGGCAGTTCTTCGTCCCAAACGGAACACATCTCATCGAACACACTGGGGACCGACGGCCGAGCGGCGGCCGACGGCGCCCGCCAGGCCGATCTCGGTGAGCTTGCCGCCGACGTCGAAGTCAGAAAAGGTTTTGCCCTCGCCACGGCAGGCATCGAGCCATTCCTTACCGTGGTTTGGGTTCCGCGGAAGGGTCTGGGGAATGTCCTTGGTGGCTTCGTGGCGGAGCACGTCGTTCAGGCAGGGCTCGCCTTCGAGGCGGATCAGGCCGCCGGATTTCAAGGCATCGGCCCGGGCCTTGTCGATCATTTCCTGATCCGGATCGCACAGGGCCACGAGATTTGCGCC
>JBDRTC010000549.1:0-8621 GCA_043824335.1 Planctomycetota bacterium
AACGGACGAAATCCCCCGGTCGTCTTTGTCAGCGAACTCTCCGACCTCCAGCTCCGAATCCTCAAACTGCTCGGAGTTCCCACCAGCGACTATCACGCGTGATTTGCGGACGCGCCCGAAATTCGGAGAAAATGGAAACGCGCTGCTCGGAAAAGGGGCTACAACTACCGCGCAACACTAATTTCGTCCCGCAGTTGTCTCAAACCCATTGACACGTTCCGCATCCTTCTCGCCCTACTTGCCCCGGGCATCGGTGCCCTAATCGGAGTAGCGATTCCCCCCTCTTGGCCATGCCCCTACGCTTCGCTACCCCTGGGCTTATCTCCCCCTTCGATAATGACACTCGCCATCCTTGGCTCGTGGCTCTGTTTATCAGGGGCATTCAACAAGAGGGGGGGACAGTCATCTGGCTCCGCCAGACCGCTCCGCCGCCTGATACAAGACTGCACTCCCGACTTAAGAGGGGTGTACTGGACCATTCGCCAAGAACGCAGTAAGAATGGTACTGACGAAGGCGACGACCATCGCGACCAACCCGCGACCAATCGGGGACATTCAACCGACCTGCAAGCCCAATGCAAATGACCTGTAGTTCAGTCCTAAATGGAGAAATAGAAAGAGGATAGGACAGAAAAGACCACTTAAGCCGGAGTGGCGGAATGGCAGACGCGCTGGATTCAAAATCCAGTTAGGGCAACCTAGTGTGGGTTCAACTCCCACCTCCGGTACTTGATGCACCTTGATGCGAAGCGATGCACCCAGCGGCAAGATAGTGCCGCCAGTCCCAACCCCCTTGGGGCTTGCGGCGTTGTGCATTGGGATCACTCATCCAGTGCGTTCCAGCGTGCTTCTGAATCAATATTCCCGGTTGGTTACCAGACCCGGCTGGGGCACGGGGTATCTTCCGTTCGCGTCGGGCTCAAGGGGCGCGGGTGAGTCGGCGGTGAGCTGATCCACGCCCGGGGCGAACTCGTGATCGCACGACGCCATCTCGTCGTAGGTGATGACCTTGCCCGTATGGGCGGCCATGCGGCCCATCGAGGTGACCAGGCTGGCCTCGGCGCCGCGGGCGGCCTCGTTGTAGGGCGTGTCCTGACGAATGGCCTCGATCAGATCGTCCCACTCGAGCTGATACGGGTTCGGCTCGGGCGGGGCCTTCCAGAGGAGCTTGTCATCGACGGCGTTGTGTCCGTGGTAGGTTCGGCACGTGCCGCGGCCCGTGGTGTTGCTGTCGATCGTGCCGAGACCTTTGGTCCCGTGAGCGTAGCCGGCGAAGTGCGACTCGCACCCGGCCATGCAGCGGCCGCCCATGAACAGCTTCGTGCCGTCGGCAAAGGTGTACTCGACCGAGTAGCTGTCGAAATTCTGGTCGACGCTCTGGCCGCGATAGTGCCGTCCGCCGGTGGCGTGGGCTTCGACCGGCCACGCCCCCTTCATCCAGCACAATTCGTCGATGTTGTGGATATAAAAGTCGCTGTAGCAGCCGCCGCTGGCCCAAAGGAAGCTGTGGAACCGCTGGATCTGATACATCAGGTGGCTGATTCCGTCGGGCTTGGGCGCCGACTCGAAGAAACCGATGGGCCCGTGCAGGCGGTAGGTTCGCATCATGATGACGTCGCCGATCTCGCCCTGCTGCACCCGATCGGCCAACTCGCGGCGCGCAGCGCAGTGACGCCACATCAGCCCGACGGCCACCTTCAGGTTTTTCTGCGAAGCCTCCTCGGCCAGCTTGAGCATTTTGGCGGTCGTGGGGCCGTCGACCGTGACCGGCTTCTCCATGAAGACGTTGACCCCCTCCGCGATGGCGTAGGTGAAATGGCCCCAGCGGAAGGCCGGCGGCGTGGCCATAATTACCACGTCGCCCGGCCGCAGGCAGTCGATCGCCTTGCGGTAGGCGTCGAACCCCACGAACCTGCGGTCTTCGGGCACGTCGGCCTGATCGCCAAAACGTTGCTCAAGCTGCTGGTAGCTGCCCGAGAGGCGGCCCTCAAACACGTCGGCCATCGCCACCAGGCGGGTGGGACCGTTTGTGACCGAAAGGGCGTTACCGGCCGCCCCCGTGCCGCGGCCGCCGCAACCGACCAGGGCCAAACGGATCGTATTGTCTTCCGCGGCATGTACGCGGGGGATCGCCACGCCCGCCAGGGCCGACGCTCCCGCGACTCGCCCCGTCTGCTTCATGAACTCGCGACGTGTTGAACCAGCCTTCGCATTCCCGGTCATCCCCCGTCTCCTTCGAATGAGCAACACTTTTCTGCAGAATCTGAGAGCACTATCAGGCTATCACATGGACCGGGCGACTGCAAACGTTGGGCCGGCGATTCCTCAGAACCCAAACGTTGCCGCCTGCAAACCGACCGGCGGCGATTCGGCCGGCACGAAGAGGTGCCCCAGGGTGCTGGTGATCTCGATGACGACTTCATTGCGGCCTGCTTGGGCCGCGCTTCGCAGGTCGAACTCGAAGGGCTGCCATGCCCGCAGGCCGAGGTCCTCGCCGTTTACCATGACATGAACGGGATACCCCCCCGTATCGACGCAGAGATGCGTGGGCGGCGAGGCGAAGTCCGCCACTGCACGGTAGCGCCCCGTGCCGCAAAAAGCCGGGAAACCGTGCTCGCGCCAATCGCCCGGCGGGATCGCCTTCGGCCGCGTCACCAGGCGGCCTTGGGGGTCGACGGCAAAATCGCCCCAGAGAACCAGAGCAGGCAAAAACTTCAGCGGCTTCGGTTCGACCGTGTCGACGGTGAAATGGTTCTCGCCGGCCCGAAGCACACCGGTGAGCGACACGCGCCGATAGCTGAGATCAAACCGCTCGTCGGCCGGCGCGTCTTTCCAATCCAGCGCGGTTCCGTTGACCTCGATAGACCGCACTAACTGCGACTGAACCGACAACTCCGCCCGCGAGGGCAAGTCGACGACGCCCAGCGTCGGCTGGTCTATCCGCAACGAGTTCATGCCTTTGGGCTCGAACGACCACGCGATGTCCGGAAGCTCGCGCGCGGGGACCGCAAACGGCGCCGCGGGCGACTCGTCGAGTCTTGCGCGGATCGCTTCTCGTGCCGCGGCGACGACGTTTTGTGTCATCGCCTGTAGCGCTTGCGAGCGTCTCGGATCAGGACCGGCCGCGGCCCACAACTCCTCATCCGACGGCCACGACACGCCCAGCGGCCCGGCGGCCCGGGCACGTTCGGCCGCTTCCCCGACGTACTCTCGATACACCGCCGCGAAGTCGCGAAACCAAGGCTGCTGCGGCCCGTGAATGCCGAGGTACTCGCGTTTGAACACGCCGCCCCGAAGATCGTGTGGGCAAATCGCCAGCACATATCGGTCGACGCCGCACGCCGCGCAGAGATCCACCATCTTCCGCATCGTATTCAGCTTCATGCTCGGCGGGCCCAGCGCGTAGGCTTCCACCATCCGCTCTCGACCCGGGAATTCGGCGATGGCCGCCAACGTCAGGGCTTCGCAGTCCGCCGGATCGGTTCTTGTGCGAATCTCGTCGATCCCCGGGATGCCGAACGCGCCCAACTGGCGCCGCAGGCTGCCGTTGTAGGCGACCTGCGTGCCGAAACTGCCCTCGCCGAGCAGATGTCCGGTTAGGGCAATCCCGTGCTTCCGGCACCATTGAGCGATCGGCGCGACCCAGGCTTCGTGAAACACTTGAGAGTAGGCGGCCCAATAGTCGCGCCAGCCCGGCCAACGCGACAGATCACCCTGGCCGGCCAGTCGCCCGCGGAAATCTCCCCCCAACGCCGCTTCCAACGCCTTCGACCAGGGCAGTTGCCACGCGGTGACGCCCCGAGCGCTTGCTTGGTGCTGCATTGCCAGCGACGGCTCGTCGGTGAAGATTGCCCGCACACACCGGCCGAAGAATGGGCCGATCGCCGCGTCGTACCGCCCGTGCGTCACTTCGAGGAACCGCTCGGTGGCCTCGGGCATGAGCAGGTTGGCACTCCCCGGAACGCGCACGACGCGACTTTGACCGTCGGGCTCGACCTCGAGCAGCTCTGCCGCGAGATCGTCCCGGCCCCGTGTCACCAATCCTTTGGCATGACCGCTGGGCCAGCAGAACTCGTCGTACAGCCATACCTCGATCGAGCGCTGGGCGGCCTGTTCGACGATAAAACGGATGCGCTCAAACCAGGCGTCGCCCAGGTACTCCAATTCCAGCCCCCACCTCGGATAGAGCACCACGCCCCAGCCGGCGCCGGAAAACGCGTCGAGCTGCCGCAAAACGTCCGCCGACTCAAGCCGCCCGGTCAGTGCCCACATGGCCAGCGGCGAAGTGGGACGTGCCGTCGAATCGCTCTTCTTGGGGCCCTCGCCCAGCACCTCGGGCGGCACCGTCAGCGCAGCCACACCACCGGCCGTACACGCCAGAAAATCGCGGCGAGTGATCGCTGCCGAGTTGCGCATCGTCGCGGGAAACCGTGTGTGGAAACGGGTTGGGTTTCGGGGGCAAGGTTGAGATTTGTTGTAAGTCTTTGGGTCGCAACGCCCTCGGTCACTCGCCAGTCTCCCAGGAAGAGACGAGACGTAGCCTACCGCCCGAGCCTGGCTGCCGTCAAGGTGCCGGACCTCGGAAGACTTCCCCCTAGTCTCTAAATGCGCTCGGACTACAAGATGCCCCCTCCCGGGCGGCGTCGACGTGCTCGATCGCGCCCGTTGACCAGGAAAAGGCTCCTGACGCCTTCTCCTCCCTTCTCCTCCGCTTTGCCTCCCCAAGTTGCACGGTCGCGAGTAGTGTCTCAAGCCAACTGGCACAACGGGCAGAGTGGAGTGACGGCCTTCTTCAGACCGGATATAATGCATCTTAGGGGCGGCCGAAGAATAGCCTCCCGGTTCTTGGCTCCGTTGGGGCAGCAGTTGCACTGCTGCCCGCCGAGGTGCGGCAGTGCAACTGCCGCACCAACTGGAAATCGGGAAGTTACTTGTCGGCCGCCCCTTAGGGAGGGTCACCATGCGTGCGAGAAGAGAGCGACGGCTGCCGATAATCTCTTCATGGCTCCCGGGTCTCGAAACAAACTCCAACAGGTGAGAAAAGAGAGATGAAGAAACTCAGGCTATTGCTGGTTGATGATGAGCATGAGTTTGTCGAGACGCTGGCGGAGCGGCTGAAACTGCGGGACCTTGACGCAAGCATAGCCCGCAATGGGGAAGAAGCCTTATCCGCCGTCGAGCGAGAGGAGCCCGACGTCATTGTCCTGGATCTCAAGATGCCGGGTATTCACGGCATCGAGGTTCTCAGACGCGTAAAAGAGGCCTACCCAAACGTTGAAGTGATCATACTGACCGGTCACGGAAGCAAAAAGGACGAGGAAGCAGCGCTGCGCCTTGGGGCTTTCGATTATGTGAAGAAGCCCGCGGATCTTGACACATTGGTGTCGCGGATAAAGAACGCTTTCAAGCGGAAGATGAGCAAGCTGGAAAGGACGTTCATGGCCGTGGCCTTTGCCGAGGAGGGGGAGTTTGATACTGCCAAGGAAGTGATGGAGGACGAGGAGGAGAAGAAGAAAGGCAAAGGCGATTGACTCTTGCGATACGGGAAACAGATGGATACAAGCTCGCCCGACAAGTCGATTCCCGCCTTGGGCAACAAGAAGACAGCGGTGGCGGAGCTCGAGGCTCGCTACCGGCGGCTGTGGTTGTATTCAGTTTTCTTCGCGGCCGTGGTATCGTTGACGCCCTTGGTAATCATGACGTTTGTCAACTACTACCAGTACATGAAATCGCTCAGGGCGGAAGTGATTCATCCGATTTCCCTGCTTACCTCCGCTTCGAGACGATTCATGGATGGTTTTCTCAGCGAACGCAGAGCCGCGTTGACCTACGTTGCCAGGCATGAGTCGTACGAGGATCTGTGCGATCCGGAGAAGCTGAACCGCACTTTTCTTGACATGAAAGAGTCGTTTGGCGGATTGGTCGACCTGGGCGTGATAGACTCGGAGGGCAAGCAGCAATCCTATGCGGGACGCTACGAACTGGAGGGGAAAGACTATAAGGGCCAGGATTGGTTCCACGAAGTCTGCATTCGGGGAGTCCACGTGAGCGACGTCTTCATGGGGCACCGCAACCTTCCTCACTTCGTGATCGCCGTCCGGAAGGATGACGGCGAAGAGGGAAGCTTCTACATTCTTAGGGCTACCATTGATTCGGAGGTGCTCGACCGGTACCTCGCCTCCCTTGATCTCAGACCATCAAGCGATGCTTTCCTGATAAACCGCAAGGGCATCCTGCAGACCCCGCCGCGGTACGGGGGGGACATTCTGAGTCCGTGCTCAATTGCAACGCCTCCCGTCTCCTCCAAGTCGGAAGTTCTGGAAATAGCCGACAAGCAAGGAGAGCCGAGAATCCTCGGGTATGCGTATATCGATCAGTCCCCATTCATATTCGTTGTCCTGAAGCAACCCGAACATGTCATGCAGAGTTGGCTGCGCCTCAGGAGCGATATCCTCTGGCTCCTGGGCACCAGCATCGTTCTGATCATGACCGTCATACTCGTTGGTTCCACGTACCTGGTGAACCGCATCCGGGACGCGGATCTCAAGCGGAACAAGGCGCTTCACAGTATTTCATATACCAACAAGATGGCCTCTATCGGCAGGATGGCCGCGGGAGTGGCACACGAGATAAACAACCCTCTGGCCATCATCAATGAAAACGCCGGCCTGATAAAGGATCTGGTCTCCATCAAGAACGAACCGCCCGAAGGGGATCGGCTCTTGAGGATCGCCGAGACCGTGATTAAGTCCGTGGAGAGGTGCGCCACCATCACCCATCGGCTGCTCGGTTTCGCCAAGAGGATGGACCCTCTCATTGAGCACATCGAGTTAGGCTCTCTTATCGAGGAGGTGTTGAGCTTTCAGGGGAAGGAGGCGGAGTACCGCAGTATTGCCATCAACGTCGCTGTCCCGGAGGGTTTGCCGACCATCCAGAGCGACCGCGGGCAACTGCAGCAGGTGTTCTTGAACATTCTGAGCAACGCTTTTGCCGCCGTCGGTGACGGCGGGCGAATCGATGTCTCCTTGAAGCAGGAGGATGAGAACACCGTGGCGGTTACGATCAGTGACGACGGGCCTGGGATTCCCGAGGAGCTTATCGACCGTGTCTTCGAGCCGTTCTTCAGCACGAAGGCGGATTACGGCACCGGACTGGGCCTTTCCATCACCTTCGGCATTGTGGAAAAGCTGGGAGGCCGGATAGACGTTCAAAGCGAGGTTGGCGAAGGCGCCAGCTTCACCGTACGACTGCCCGTGACGAGTCGGAGCTGACCAGTGGAACAACTCAGGATACTGTTGGTTGACGACGAAGTGGACTTTGCTTCTGCTTTGGCGGAACGCCTGGTGCTTCGCGGTTTTCAAGCCGAAGTGGCCACCAGTGGCCTGGATGCGGCAAGACACGTTCGGGAGAATGATTTCAGTGTGCTGGTCCTTGACGTCAAGATGCCCGGGATCGACGGGCTGGGATTGATGGCAGAGATCAAGCGGAAACGCCCGGATCTCCCGGTTATCCTGCTTACCGGGCACGGGTCTGTCGCAGACGCGGAAACGGGAATGAAAGAGGGGGCCTTCGACTATCTCATGAAACCGATTGATATCGATGAACTGATAGAAAAGATCAGGAACGCTGTCGGCAGGGAGAAAGGCAAATAGCCATGAGTGAACAGCCTCATCTTCGTCTTTGCAGGGAGGATCTGGCCTTTTTTGGCAAGATCGGAGCAGACGTCAGCCATGATATGAGAAACGTTCTTTCGATCGTAGGCGAGAATGCCGGCCTGCTGGACGACCAACTCGCGCTTGCCGAGAGCGGAAAGGCCTTGGATTACGAGAAGCTGAAGAAGCTCTCTGCGAGGATCACTCGGCAGGTAACAAGAGGGACACAGACATTGGAGTGGTTCAGCCGCTTCGCTCACGCCGCGGATGAAGAGGCGGCTTCTTCAGATCTGACCGCGATCACCGAGACCATGGCCGCCTTGGCTGAGCGGCACGTGGTTCTGGCAGGCTGCAAGCTGGAAGCCGATCTCCCGGATGAGGCAATACGCGTAAAGGCCAATCCCTTTAGCCTCCAGCATGCTGTGTTTTCCGCTATTGAGCTGATTCTGGAGTCCCTGGAAAACGGCCAAGTGGTCACGATCAAGCTTGCCGGCCGGGGGGCTACTGCCGTGATGTCTGTTTCCGGCAGCGCCGCCGGTGCTGGCGAATTGTCCGGTCGAATCTCACGACTCTCCGCTGTAATAAACGAACTGGAAGGGAGTGTCGAGACATCCTGGGAAGATGGCGTACTCTCGTTGATTCTCACCGTACCGGCCGAGTAACGTACAGACCACATTGCTTGCAGCGACAGAGCGGAATAGGCTGGGAGCGAGAGTATCGCGGCAGCAATGGAGTATTCGTCATGGCAAAAGAGAAAGTGTTGCTGGTGGATGACGAGCTGGAATTCATACAGGTTCTCTCGGAACGAATGGAATCCAGAGGTGTCGACGTCGACACCGCAGCAAGCGGACACGAGGCCCTGGAGAAGGCGAAGGGCAAGTCCTACGATGCTATCATCCTTGATCTCTCAATGCCGGAAATGGACGGGATTGAAACCCTGAGGCATCTGATCGAGGATAATCCGGACCT
>JBDRTC010000550.1:0-15995 GCA_043824335.1 Planctomycetota bacterium
GGGCATGCACCCGGGAACCATGGCGACGCCATGCCACGCGAGGTCGTGCCGGTCGAGTTGAACCTGGCCCCACCCCGGGTGACGGTCGTCGAGCGCCGGTCGAAGGCCGGCGAGGACGTGAACCTCGAAGAGGCCGAAGTAGTGGTCGCCATCGGCCGGGGGCTGCGGAGCAAAGAGGACCTCTCGATCGTCGAGGCGCTCGCCCGTGCCCTGCGGGGCGAGCTGGGGTGCAGCCGCAGCCTTTCCTCGGAGCACGGCTGGCTTTCCGAAGAGCGAATGATCGGTATCTCGGGCAAGGAGTGCAGCCCGCGGCTGCTCGTCTCCGTGGGCCTTTCAGGCCAGATCCAGCACACCGTGGGCATTCGTGGGAGCAAGATCATCGTGGCCATCAACAAGGACCGATCCGCCCCCATCTTTGAGATCGCCGACTACGGGATCGTGGGCGACCTGTACGAGGTCGTGCCCAAGCTGGTGGAGATGCTCCATGAACGAGCCGGAAAGTGATCCGCTGGGCGAGCCCCGAATGGCAAGTGACGATCCGTGCCAGCGACGGGCGATCCGTGCGATTGAGTCGGACGTTCGTGCGCATGGTCTCCGACCCGAAGGAGTTGATCTCGAACTTGCGATTGCCATCGGGAGTGCCGCAGGCCGCCGGGTGTAAGTTGGCCCGCCGATATCTGACGACGCGGAACCGAATCACATGTTTCGCTTTGACCCTCGGGAAGAGGTTCTGAACTCGGAGAACTTCAAGCCCGGTTTGGTGGCTCTTGGAACCGTTTTGCTTAACTGTGCAGTTCTCGCAGTGGCGTATGCGTTTTTCACTCATACTACTTGCCTTGGTGTGCAGCTCAACCGTCCATGCAGAAGGGGGCCCCGATTGGTGTTCTCTCGCCAAGTTGCACAATCAGCTCAAAGATTCAGAGGAGGTGACTTCCTTTGTCCAAACTCACGGGTTACGGGAAGCGACAAAGGGTCCGTCTGACTCATTCACGCCTAACGACAACTCCTACTCAATCATGTACCGAGACGATCGAGTTGACACCATCATTTTGGGGGTTTCACCTTATCCGAAGCGGTATGGTGAGAAGCATTGGCGACCATATTCGCAGAACCTCCCCGGAAAACTCTCGTCGCGGGACGGTCGAGCGGAGGTTGTCAAAAAGCTCGGCGTGCCGGTCAGATCTAGAAGAAACACTTGGAGTCACGGCGGTGTGTATATCTGGGTTCATTTCAACGACAAACAGAAATCCATTGACGAGCTTTTTGTTTCTTCACGGATCATTGAAGCCCCGCCCTGACCAGTCAATCGCCGGTGGTTGCATGCTTCGTACCATCCCAGCGCCTAACATCTATATGGCCTCCTGAGTCAAGTAGCGCGTACGGGTAGCTGTAGAAAAAGCGTCTTCTTTTCGTTTTCCGGGGGTTTTCACGGAGCCCCTTCTGTCGAGCCCGAGCGGAGGTCGTTGTGGTCTCCACTGGTGGCGATGCATTTTCGTCGTGTTGGCACTTGGAGTCGAGGGGCCTCTGTTTGGGTTGCTGCGAGGGTCGTTTCTAGCGGGCTGACAAGACAGCGGCGGTCCTACAAGAACTCCGGATCGAGGACCAACTGCAACTCGCGAGGTTCGTCGGGGTCTCGCTCCGATCCATGGGGCTAGGAGTTGAGACATGGCGAGTCCGAGCAATCGTTCGGTTGATGACGCAGATTCGGGCCGATTCTTGCGGGGCCTCGCGAGGCCGTCCCACGCCACGAGTAGATGACACACCGTCGGCATCCCGGAAAACGTGTCCCGACTTGCCCGAGACGGGTGCTCAAACTGTCACCCGACGGATGGGGGGAAGAGCTGTTGCACTCACGGTGGTTTTTTGGCGCGTCTCACGCGTGACGAGTTTCTGGAACAAATCAAGATAGAAAACCCGCCAAGTTGCAGGCCTGGCGGGGTGGTCAAATTCGAATTCTTTCGTTGACTCACTAACTTACTGGCGAGACATTCTGACGCACCGGCCTACGTTTCGATCGCCGTCTCCGACTCGGCGAACGCCTGATCGACGGCTTCGTTCCAATCGACTTCGTCGTCATCAATGTCGTATTCCAAGAATCGCGCGTCGAAGACGCCCAGTTGTTTCGCGTCGCCCAATCGGCGTCTCATTTCTTTCACCGCAAGCGACCGCCTTGTCACGAGTCCGTCCCCTGTCGTGGTAACGTTGTCTGACGTCCGGGAAGGCCGTGCCCGAAAGCACCACGTCCGTAGCGTCAAAACCGGTGACCTCCTCGTCGAAGACGATGGTGAAGAGGATGGGGCCGGCGCTGGCCGGATCGGCCTGGCCCGCGGCCTGGTCGATCGTCACCGTCGGGGCCGTGGTGTCGTAGGTGACCGAGTTGTCCGTGCTGGTCGAGGCCTCGCTGGCGTTGCCCGCCAGGTCATTCGCCGCGCCCGGCGCCAGGCTGGCCACGACCGTCCCGTCCCCGCTCATCCCGCTCACTTCCACGGCAAACGTGATGTTGTCCAAGGTGCTCACCACGGCCGTGGTCGGCAAGGCCGTGCCCGAAAGCACCACGTCCGTAGCGTCAAAACCGGTGACCTCCTCGCTGAAGACGACGGTGAAGAGGATGGGGGCGGCGTTGGCCGGATCGGCCTGGCCCGCGGCCTGGTCGATCGTCACCGTCGGCGGCAAGAATTCCGCCCCCGCGGCGTTCGACGTCGATTCACCGGCCGCGTTGAAGGCGACAACGCGATAGCTGTAGCCCAAGAGCGGGTTGGCGGTCGTGTCGGTGAAGTCGGTTACGTTGGCGGGGGTCTTCCCGATCTCCAAATAAACGCCGGGTTGGCCGTTTGCGTCGATCTGCGCCCTTTCGATCCGGTAGCCGACCTCGATCGGCGGGTGCTCCACGGGGAACGGAGGCCAGATCCAGGGACCATAGTCCCAGCGACCGAAGGGGTTAACGGCATCCATTGCATTGGGGTTCTGGTTGGGCATGTAAACGTGGGGAAACCAGAGATTGCTCGATCCGTCGTCCAGCGCCAACGGCCAGGTGGGATCCACGTCAAGGATGGCGGTCGGGTCGATGAAGGTCTTGTCCTGGACGATCAGGGGAATGTGCGCAGTGGGGATGATCCCGCGCGCAATCAGATCCTGTTCGACGGCGTCCGTCAAAAGGTAACCGGCCGCTTCGCCGGCATAGACGTTCAGGCGCGTGATGCCGAAGGCGTGGTCGTGGTAGAACATCAGCCGCGAACTCTGCTGGTTGGGCCAGAAGAACGTCATCGAACCCGCGCCCGGATCCGGCATGTCGGGGACGTTCTCCGCGCTGGCGCCCCGGTCATAGTTGGTGAACTCACCGGCGGGCGTAATCCACTGGAGCGGCGTGCCGTCGCTGATCCATGGAGTGAGGCCCCCGTGCAGGTGGAGGGTGCCGCGGTTGTCGGTGTACATCTCCGCAATGTCGCCCAAGCCAGTGGCCGGGCCGCCCGGATCCTCGGTCAGGGTGATCTGGAAATGCGTGGCGTCCGTCACAAGTCCCACGCGGAACTCTCCGTTGTAGGCGGCAGGCGTGAAGCCCTGAAGCAGGACCTGCTCCCCGCCGTTGAAGTTGTGGGGACCGACGGTCGTGATCTCGATCGTGGCTCCGACTCCGCCTACGCGAGCCGCCGTCACGGGCGTGGACATGTTCGGCCCCGCCCCAGAGCCCATGATGGTCGTGTCGACCGGCAGGAAGAGGTCGCCGCCCGTGCCTATGGGCAGGCTGTTGGTGAACTTGACGCGCACCGGCCGGCCCTCCGTGGCGACGATCATCGGCCCCAGGTTGTGGAACTGGCTCTTGGTCAGGGAACTAAGCTTCGCATTGGCCAGACGCTGCGGGGTGGGATACTTATCGAGCAACCGCAGAAGCCAACGGGACTGGAAGTCCTCGACCAGCGTGGCCAGCTCCGGAAAAGCGCCGGCCATCAGGTTATGCAATTGGTTGACAACTCGAGTCGTTTGTTTCGCTCGCGCTTGGACCCGGCTACCAACACGCTGGAGCACAAGAAACTCAGGGGGAATTGGGTGTGTTGCGTCCGGTCGTTCGATGACGGCGAAACGTGCCATCGCGTGACTTTCCGAGGCGTCTGCTTTGCGTTTGGGCGAGACGGCGCGGTGGTAGTCTTTGTTGCGTTTGGGTTCGCCGACCGAGAGGGTCACGGGCATCTTGAACTTAGCCGGCTGCGCCGGGACTTTTGGACGCGGTGGCGTGCCGCGTGTGGTGGGATGCTGGACGTGGGCTGCGTAGCCCGTAGACTACTCTTCCAGGGACAGCCATGTGCCAGGTCGACGCAGACACGTTCAAACAGATCTTCCGGGATCATTGGAATGCCTTCAAGGTAGCGTATCCCACTTTTGACACGCCGGACTACAGCAGGGCCGTCCAGAAAATGCTCGACTGCGGCGACCCGGGGAAGATGGGCTACGTTCAGTACCGCTGCCTGTTCTGCGGCGAAACTCGCCGGATCGCCTTCACCTGCAAATCGTGTTTCTGTCTCTCCTGTGCCCAACCGCGGATGGCCCAATGGTCCGATTTCATCGGCCGCCGCCTGCTGCTCGGCGTCACCTATCGCCACTTCGTCCTCACCACGCCCGACTTTCTCCGCCACTGGTTCTATCAGGGTTCCGACCTGCTCAGCCAATTGATGCGGACCGGATATGCCTGCCTGCAAGACATCTTCCAGAGTACCACCGGCAAGCCGCTGGATATCGGCTGTGCGATGGTGCTGCAAACCTACGGTCGCTCGGGAGAGTTCAATCCCCATCTTCACATTCTGGTCACGGCGGGCGGGCTGACCAAGCAGGGAACCTGGAAAGAGGTGACCTTCATTCCCTACGAACTGATGCACAAGAAA
Source organism: Planctomycetota bacterium (assembly GCA_043824335.1). GTDB lineage: Bacteria > Planctomycetota > Planctomycetia > Pirellulales > Thermoguttaceae > JBDRTC01. Next base: position 4,875 of record JBDRTC010000550.1, read on the forward strand.
TGGCGGTACCACTTACTACAGATGCTGCGAGAACACGTCGACGATCCCCGAGTCCAACAGGACATCGACCGCGGCTGGAAAGACTACCGTAAAGGCTTCGTGGCTTATCTTCAACCCGGAGACGTGCCGCCGGGCGGAAAGGGCTTGGCGGAATATCTGGCCAAGTACGTCGTCTCTCCGCCGATCTCCGTCCGCCGCCTGGAGGAGTACGACGGTCAGAGGGTCCGCTACTGGTACGAAGATCACAAGACGCAGGCCATCCAACATACCACGCTGCCGGTCCTGCGTTTCATCGGCCGGATGGTACAGCACATCTTGCCCAAGGGCTTTCAACGCATTCGCTACTTTGGTCTGCACAGTCACCCCCGCTACCAGCAGGTGCGGGAGCAGTTGGCCACGCTCCTTCCCGCTTCCAGACCCCTCGATCCCCAGGGTTACCGCGTGCTGCCGCGGCCCGCCTTCACTCAGTTGTTCCTCGCCACCTTCGGTCAAGACCCGCTGCTGTGCCCCCGCTGCGGCACGGCAATGGACTGGGAATTGCTGTATCATCCGGAATATGGGATTCTCAAACAGGCCCAACTCTTCGAGGAAAATCCACCCCATGAACGAACTGCCTCCGAATGCTCCGGGCTGGCTGCGGCAGATGTTGGAGGAGATCCCTTGGCACACCCCATCCCACTGGTACAACTACCGTTGCCATTCCTGTAACCACCGCGACTGGGTCGAAGACATCGTGGTCGATGCGTTCCCGCCGACGGAACCGGGAGGATGCCCTGCGCTGCTCTGTCCAGAGTGCGGAGGCGAGTTCCTCCGGGACGCCTCCGTCCCCGAACAAGAGTCTTACTTGAAGCCAGATTCCGGCTGAGCACGGATCCTCGCTCGAAGCGCACCCATCGTTTGCCCAAGCAATCTCGTCCAACCCAACGCCTCTTTTCAAGCCTCAACAAACTGCCCACTGTTACAAATTCCCATTGGATCGAGTTACGCAAGAATCGCAACAGGTTGTCTGCGTATTGCCCTGCTGCATCGACACGGATGTTGACGTGTGCCTCGGGATGTCGCCGATGCAGTTGTAGGAGCGCGTCTTGGAGCCGTAACCGCCGGACGATTCGTTGACAATCAACGGCTTGGCGGCAGGCTGCCGGTCTACCCGGAGGAAGGTCACATGGTGTCCGTAGCGAGCCGTGTCAATACCAACACCCAGGTATCGGAGGGGCTCAGTGGTCTTCGACTTGGACATGATCATCTCCATTTCACACGACGTAACGATTGAGCCAACAATGAAGCGTGCGAGTCCTCCAAGAGTCCTTCGACGTGGAGATCCTTGTGATAAGTCGGTCCGTGCCGCATCATGTACCAAGACCCTATCGCCAAAGGTTGGAGGGAGCAATCTCAGAGAACGAGGTCAAAGCCTCAGGAGTGTGATAAGCTCTCCTCACGACTTCCAAACTCGCCAGTCTGACATGACTAGCCGAGGTTGTGAATCGGTGCTGAAAAGATCATACAAGGAGTGTGCCAGGCACGGTGGTTAGATGATACAACTCCCGCAAATCGGAGGAGATCATGAGAGAAATGAAGCTGCGGCCCATTTCAATGGTGATGCCACGGTTCAGGGCGGCCTCTGACATTCCGCTGTCTTGCCACGGGCCCGTCTGTCGTGGGCGGGCTGACGGGAAAACGCGCAGATTAGAAGATCTTCTGCGAACTCGAAGCGGTTTCCCGCGACATCGCGGGTGGGAGTTGAACCGGCTGGGGCCGTGCGAACTTTGGCCTCATTCACTACCGGTTCGGTGGCAGCTTACGCAAGCGGCGCTGTTCCAGGAGTAGCCCGACACGGAGGAGTGCTCGTTGTTCATTCTGGCCTGGCGGTGCTGGTGACAATGGGTGCAGGAGACGGCGCTGTAGTTGCTCGGAACCTGATGGCACGTCTGGCAGGAAAGCCCGGCGTGGTGTCCCGAATTGATTCGGAACCTGTGGTTGAACGTGGCCCCTTGCCAGGTGCTCACGATGTGGCAGCTCTCGCAGGTCGTCGGATACGCAAGCACTTGATGATTCGGCGCGGTCGTTACCCGATAGTCGTCCAGGTGGCACGAGGCGCAATCCCCGGCGAGCTTGCCGAACGCGCCGCCCGCGTGGCAGGCTTTGCAGTCCACGGCCCCGTGCGCGCCGACCAGGGGAAACGCGGAGTGGACAAACCCCGCGCCCTGCCAACTGATCGGCTGATGGCAGCGTTGGCAGTCGGTGGTCCAGCCCGCCGCGAGATGGTTGGGCGACGTGGCGCGGCTGAGATCCGCTTGGTGACAGCGCTCACATTCGACCGGCGCCCGGGTGAAATTGCCCACTTGCGCGCCGGGGTGACACCGCCAGCAGGCCACCGCGACGTGGGCCCCGGTCAGCGGAAAGCGCGTTCGGTTGTGCTCCGCCAACTGGCCTTGAGGCCGCCAGTCGTTCTCCGTGTGGCAGAGCGTACACTCTGCGCCCAACTGCCCCTGATGGATGTCTTCGTGACAGCCCGCGCATCCGCGTTGCGCGAACACGCCGACCGGTCCCCGGTCATTGTGACATCGCAGGCATTCGGCTCCGGCGTGCGCCCCGCGTAGGGGAACTCCGGTGGCCGCCAAGTGGTCGAAGACAAAATCGTCACGGATCTTGTCCCAGGAACGGCCCGCATGGCACAGCGAGCAGTCGGCCGGGAAGTTGTCGTGAGGCACCACGGGGCCGCGGCGCCCGTCCCACTCCCGCGGCGGACGGTCGAAGGCGCCGCTCAGGAAGCCGGTAACGCAAGAGGTGCAGGCCAAACAAACCCCCAGCAGGATCCAGAGGAAGGACCTCGGGAACAGGAGCCGTGCCCACCGGGATTTCCTTGTGCGTTCGGACATCAAAACCTCTTCTGGAGGAACAGTCCCAGGCCAAAGGAGTTTTGTTTTTCGCCGAGCCAATAGTCCGTCGAGAGCGAGAGCGCCGTCGTGGAAGAGAGGTCATAGTCGAGCGTGGCATGGAAGCCGTGCTGCATCGCGTCGCCGGGCTCCGCCGTGAAACGGTAGCCCGCGACGTCGTAGGCCACGGCGACAAAGCCTCGGGAAAAGTGCCGGTTGAGCCCGATGCGTCCACCGAGCCCGGTGGTGAAGACGCCGTCGGTGTCGTAGATGCTCAGCGCCACTTCGCCCCGGTCGTAGAGGAGATCGCGAAGTGCAAGCCGGAGGTCCCAGGTCGTTCCCTCCCGGAGGTTCTGGTCCTGCCAATGGCCGACGCGGCCGTCCAAGCGCACGGTCTCTCCCCACTCCTGCCAGGCGGAAAGGCCGTATCGCATAACCCAGTCGTTGCGGGTCTGATCGTCGAAGGAAGGCAGATACTCGTTGCGCAGAAGCTGCGGCCACCGAATCCGAGAGAAGTGAACGCCAAGTCCTCGGCTGGGATTGAGCCGGAGCATACCGCTCGTCTCGGCCTGGGTGATTTCGAAGCTTTTGGTCTTGAGGTTATCGGAGGAGTCGTAGAAGTCGCCCCAAACGGATTCGTGCAGGCTCAGCATTCCGCCCGGGGAGAAGTAGTCGAGCGTGCCGACGACGAGGTCGCGGTCGGACTTTCCCCGGTGCCAGGTTTTTTGATAGGCCAGGGCGGCCGAGAAATTCTCCTCCTCGCCGGAAACAAAGCGGTAAAACAAGGCGGCCTGGAGGTCGTCTCCGGTCCTCAGGTCGGGAAAGGGCTCGGGCATCGCGCCGAGACTGACGCCGATCCGATCGGCCGACGCGGTTCGATAGACGAATTCCGCGCCGTCGAGCACGCCCAGCTCGGGAATCTCGCTCTGGAGAAACCGGCCGAACTCGACCCGAAACGGCTGGTCGTGGCCTCCACCCCATTGATAGGAGAACCGGTCGATCCTGCCCGGCTGGTCCACTTCGCCGGCTGCGTCGTCGAGGAACAGGTCCCTGCGGTTCAGCTCGCCGTCGAGATGGAACCGGCCGCCGCGATCGAGCGGATTCTCGATCCACAGTGAGGTGCCGATCCGTCCCAGGGAGTACTGGTGCTGCGGGTCTCGTGTGTTCCAGGTGTGCGAATAGTCGGCGAACACGCGCCCGTGCATCTGCCGCTCCCTTTCGCTCGCTTCTCGCGCAAATGCCGGGGCCAGAAGCGGCTTTTCCTGGTCCCACCGCTCCGGCGGATGAGTCCAGGCCGGGTGTTCGGGAACTGGTCGATCAGTCGCCTCGGGGCGCGGGCTCGGTCCTTCCGCATCGGACATCCAGCGACGATCCGACGGCACGAGCACTTCCCCGCGCGTTCCGATGTCGACCGACGCGGCCTGATATGCAAGCACGCAACGGGAATGACTGGTGGAAACGTCCCGGACCGTCCCTCGCACCATTCCGGCCCCGGGTGCATAGAGCAACACCTCGTCGCCGGGCTGGATCCCGGCTGCTCGCCCCTGGTCGAGAAAGACGCTGCCGCCGGAGGAGGCAGTCACGCGGACTTCAATCCGGTCGACGGTTCGAGCCACGGTCTGTCCCCGGGCTTCGCCCCGGATGCCTCTTGGGCATAGGAAGCCCACCAGAACCAGCGGCCAGAGGAAACCCCGGCGAGGAGCGCCCGTCATCGAGAGGCCCTCCCGGCGTTTCCCCTGGGGCCGCGTGGATCGTGACAGTCGCCGCAAGTCACGCCGAGAGGCTTGTAGCGGACGGCCGTTCCCCACCCGGGCACCTGGTAAGACCGATGACAGGCCGAGCAAGCGAGTCCGGCGTGGTCGACATCCAACGAAAACCTCGAGTCCCGCCCGTGGTCAAAGACGAGGTCGGCGAAGCTGTCGCCCACCGCGTGGCAGCGGGAACAGGCGACCCTGTCGGTAGGCCCGAACTGTCCGACGTGAGGGTCCCGATGGCAGGCTTGGCAGTTCGCCCCGAGCACCGAGCCAAAGGCCCGACCGGCCGGCTCGGCGCGTTCGTTCCTCTTGTGGCAATCCTGGCACGTCGCCCGGGCGTGCGCGGCCCGCAACTCGTAGCCGGCCCACAGGCGGTGATCGAACGTCGGCTGCCGGAGCCTGTCGAATCGTTCCGTCCCATGGCACCGGGCGCATCCCGTTTGGCCGTCGAATACCGCCGGAAGACCCGGCCGATCGAAACGCCCGCCGTGGATATCCTCGTGGCAGGCGCTGCATTCGGAAGGTGTTTTGGCGAAGACCCTCATGTGGGTCCTCTGCCTTCCCGCCTCGGACCATCCTGCCGCGAGGACGTGGCAGTTGTTGCACCCGACCGCCGCGTGGGCGCCCGTGAGCGGGAAACGGGTTCGGTCGTGCTGTTGGACGGTGAACGTGGGGGGGTGAAACGCATCGTTCCGGTGGCATGCCAGGCAGTTCGCCCCGCGGAACGGACCTTGTTCGAATTGTCCTCCGTGCGGATCGCCGTGACAGGCCGCGCAATCCTCGGGGCCGCGGCCGGGATAGGCTCGCCGAAAACCGTCCGCCGTTCCCTTGGGCTCGCCAAAACCCAGGTGGCAGGCTTCACACGAGACCGCCTCGTGAGGGCCCGCGAGTGGGAATCCGATTGCTGCGTGCACCTCGGGCGGCATCGAGTCCCGGGCGCCGACAAAGGCTCCGTCTGTTGACCGGTGACATGGTTGGCAAACATGTGCCGGCGGGCGGTTCGTCGCCCTCGCCGCGGCGAAGAGCGTGCGTTCGTCGTGTGGGGAAGCGTGACACTCAGGGCAACTTCGCACCGCGACCGGCGTGTCTTGACCACGGACTCGCTCTGCGTAGAGCGCGTCCACGGCCCGGCTTGTCCCCGGCCGGTGGCAGTCGCGGCATGCTGCCCGCCGGTGCGCTCCGTCGAGCGGAAACGCGGCCGGATGGGCAAATCGGGCGACGGCTCGAAAGGGTAGCTCTTGTCCGTGACATGAGTCACACGCTTCCCCGAACGTCGAGTGATGGACGTCTTCGTGACAGGTTGTGCATTCTTGATCGAGCCCCAGGAAACGCTTCTGACCGTTCGGCACGACGTCGGCGTTGGCGAAGCGATGGCATCTCTCGCAGGCGAGCGAAAGGTGGACCCCCCCCCCAGGTCGAAGTCGAGCCCGGCGTGGTCAAAATGCTCCGGATCGGCGATTCCAGCCAAGGCGAAGCTCCGCCGGTTGATCATGCGGAACTCGTTTCCGTGATGCTCGGAGTGGCACTTGGGGCAATTCTGGGAAAGGTCGCCGGAAATCAGACCGTGCAATCCCCCTTGCGCCGCAAGCTGGACCTCGATTTCCTCGTGGCAGGCCAGGCAGGAGCCGACCATGTCGCCAGATCCACCGGCGTGGCAGACTTCGCAACTCCCGGAACCGCCGAGATTCGGATGCCGGGCATGGGCCAGCGCGATCTCGCCGGGCGACGTGTTGCCCTTGTCGAGATACCAGAACGCCAGCACGACCAAGAGCGAGGCCAGACTCACGCTCATCGAACCATGGTTGATGATCCGTCGCCTTTGCATCAGCCGGATACCAATCTCGCAAAACGCAGGGCGGTCATGATGTGGGCCGCGGCCAAGAGGACCATCAGCAAAGCGACCCAACGATGAAAGAACCGCCAGGAAGCCAACAGCGCACGCAGATCCTCCTGGTGGGCGGACACCAGGGCCGTGCGATAGGCCCGCTTCGCCACGGCAATGAGGTTATCGAGCTCGTCCTTCGAGAGCCCCTGACGGCGGCCCTGGCGTCGAAGGCGGAGCAGGATTTCGCGAGCCCCTCGCTGGGTCCGAAACAGGGCAAGAACACGCTGCAAGAAATCCTGCTTCCACTTGCCGGTCGTCACCAGCGCGTGAATTTCCCGCCGGACGCTCTCCCCAAACTCGCGTCCATACTGATCCCAATCCTGGGATTCCGAGGCGAGGCGGGCTTGGAGTTCCTCAAGCTCCAACTCTTTCCCACTGGCGGCCCGGGGAACGAAAGAATAGAAATACCGCCCCACCACGCCGGTAATCAACAGAACCACCAAGGCCCAGCAGGCGTGGCCACTCACCGTGTTCTCGGGCGCCATGGCCCCGTGAACCAGTACCAACAGGAGCGAGAGGATTCCCGTCAGCACGTGGGAGGTCATCCAGGCCCGCAGCGAGCCGGGGATCCAGCGACCCAGAGAAGCCCGACGTACCAGGTATCCCAAGTTGCCGACAATGAGAACGGCCGCCGCCGTCCCAAACATCAAACCAAGCGGACCCGACGGTCGAAGCACCGGGTGAAGCGGGGACTCCGGCCGGTGTATCTCCGGAAGCGAGTAGTACTCTCGGAAGACCAGGACCCACGCCAGCGTGACCAGGGACAATCCTAGCGCACCGGCCAGCGCTTTGAGCAAGCCCGTGCCGCGTTCCGCCGGCGGCGGCGGCGCGGCGCGTTTGGCCGGGTCGAAGGAAACACCCGACTCCTCCAGGAGCTTCAGCGGCGGCACCTCGCCGGCCATGACAAACACGTTGTCGTTCGCAAGGACGCGCTCGACCGGTCCCTCTCCGTTTCCCTCGATCCGAAGGTGTGCTTCTTCCGCCGTAATGTGCGTGACCTCGCTCTGGAAAATGCAATCCAACCGGTTTGCTTGGAGCGCCTCGGCGAGCCGCGCCTCGTTGCGGGCCTTGAGCCGAAAGAAGGCGGACTTCCGGTACGAGAGGGTGACGGAGTTTCCCGGCTGCGCGGCCAGGCCGAGGGCCGCTTCCACGGCGCTGTCTCCGCCGCCAACGACAAGGATGCGCCGCCCCTGATATGATTGGGCGTCGATCAGGCTGTAGATGACTTTTGGCAACTCCTCACCCGGCACTCCCAGCTTCCGCGGCGTTCCCCTTCGGCCGAGCGCCAGGCAGATGAACCGGGCGCGATGCTCGCCCCGGTTGGTCCGCACGAGGAAATGGGCCTCGGCCGTGCGCGCGAGGCCGCGAAACTCCACGCCGCACTGAATGGGAAGCTCGTACCTGCGCGCGAGGTCCTCCCACAGTTCGATCAACTCTTCCTTACGGTAGCTGGTTCGCTTGACTCGACCGTAGGCCGGGAGGTCGACCGGCTGGGTCATGACCAGTTTACGGCGAGGATACTTCGCCACAGTGCCGCCGGGCGATTCTTGTTCCAGAACGAGAGACTTCAGTCCTCGCGAGTTGGCCTGCAAGGAAACGGCCAAACCGGCCGGCCCCGCTCCAACGATACAGAGGTCCAAGAGGTCGCCGTTGCCGGAGGCCCGACCCGAGGCAATCCTGTCGGCCACTTCGTCGGCAACCGCGGCGCCGTGCGAAATCGCGGTCCGGATCAGGGCGTGCCCCGTCACCTCAACCGGCGAGGAACAGCCCGGGCATGTCCTGCACCTCGAACTGGCCGGTCAGCGCGGGAATGTCCTTTCGCTCCGCCAGATCGCCCAGCGTTACCTGGATTGCTCCTACCGGACACTCCTTCGCACAAAGGCCGTGCCCCACGCACCTTGCCCCATGAATCACGGCGGACTGCCCCTGGACAAGGTCGAGCACCCCTTCCTCGGGACAGGCTTTCACACAGGTTCCGCACCCGATGCAGCGGCTGAGATCGATGTGGGGATATTGCAGCCGCGCCTGATGACTGCCGCGTTTCCTGGCTTCCGCCCGATCGGCGATCCTTTCGGCCGTGTGACCCAAGTCCGCTTCGCAAAGAAAGAGGAACAGGATTCCCAGAGTGAGGCTCAAGATCAGTGCTGCTAACAAGATCATGTTCGATGCTCTGATGAATCACACGGATCGCAGCCGATCCTGGCGTCGCGTTCGGCATCTCCGCCGCTTGTCGAACGCGCCGCCCAGTGTGCGGTCCGGGCCGGCGCAACGATCAGCTAACGGAGCGAAAAGAATGATGAGTTTGTCAGGAATGACGAAAGCCCGCTGATCAACGAAACAAAGGAGCGTGCTGGATCACAAAGCAAGTCGCTCCACAAAACCGCCGCGACGATCCATTGTCAACTCGGTGGAATTCGCAAACGTCTCCTCGCAGGTATGGATTCAGCCCGTTTTCTGCACCGACGCCACTCTATCGGAGCGCCGACAACCGCATCATCCGCGTCTGCGGACTGTCACACAAAGCCCCGTTATTTTCAAGGCCAATCCACACGTTCCAACACGCACGATATCGTTCCATCAGGCTGGATATCGTTGATGCTACCATCACCCCACGACGTACGCCGACTGCATGCACAAGTCGCTGAGTTGGATACTACGAAGTGAATGTATGGGTTAGAGAATCGATTCGCCGAGGCCACCAAGACGTAAGTAGACCGCCGACGCTACCTATGGGAGGAACGGGTGGCGATGGAGGAACTGAAAGGTGGCTGGCAACCGGCTTCGACCGAGACCTCACCAGCCAATCGGGGCAAGGTTCGGGTGGCGTGGTATCGGCTTGCAGCAGATCGGTGATTTCTTCGGGGCTCTGTTTCCGACGGCGAAAGCCAATCCCCAGGCATCTTGATTCCGCGTTCCGACATACGTTCCATACTTCGGACGAGACAGGCGGCAAGCCAGAAACGGCGCCCTACGCAGGCACGCCAGTCCGAAGAACTCATCTCATCTTTCAAGATCCCGAGAACTCGGTATGCCGTGAAAGTTATCGCTCTCCAGTGGGTGCAAAGTCCCACCCGGCCAATCGGTCGCTCAACGCCCGGAGGGCAGAATACTTAGCTTAAGTATTCCGGCGCAGCAATCGGCTCGTCGCCCCGCGAGAATGCAGGGAAGGCAGCAACCCTGGAAAGCCCTGTGGAGGGAAGTTCTGTGTTGCCGGAACCCGTTACGCTCGATCGGTTGCGATCCCCGCTGGCCGACGTCCAATCGGATCGGCTGTTGGACCTGCAGGAGACAGCCTTGTACCTGGAGGTTCAACCTGACGAGCTTGAAGGCTGGGTCGACGAGAATCTGATCCCTCACGAACTCGTGGCGGGCCAGCCCATTTTTCGGCTGCGGGAAATCGTCCGCTGGGAAGTAGAAGGCCAGCTGCGACTTCGTGCTTCAGAGGGGGCTGAACGGTGATCGATGGCGAAGGGACTGACATTGCCGAGAGACAAACACCTGGGGTCCTTTCTGGGGGCCCCCGGGCAGGCTACTGCCGGTCGATCGAGCGGTTTTTTTTCGAGTACGACATTCGATGTGGGGTAAGTAAGGCGCGCATGCAACCGAATCGACGGGATCGCTTTGAGAGAGGCGAAAGAGACGGAAAGGCCTATGCCCGCAAGGGTTGCAGCCCACAGCAGACGCCCCGGTGGAGGCGTTCGGGCTCCCCGTCGCGTGCAAAAGGCGCGGCGCGGAGGCCGGGCGAGAAGGCTGAAACGAGAAGTGGCCGGCCAGGGGGCAAGCACGCCGGAAACAAACTTTCCGAACTCCCGGCCGGCCGCTCCCATGATAACGGAAGACGCCCCCCGAGGCGACCAAAGAGTGGCCACAAGTTGGGGGTGCCGACCAAAGCGCTCGGGGGCGGACGGGAGGGGCTGGAACGGAGGAGAGGTGAGGAGTTGACGGCGGGGAACCTGGTCGCATCGCCGATCGGGGCGGGGACGGCAGCCGGTAGACGGGCGGCCTGGCCGCGGAGGATCGGCCAGAGACGCGATTCGGCAGCCGGGATGCGTGGAGACCCCGGTTTTTTCTGGGGGCTGCCTGGGGCGTCTGGCGGTGGCGATCGGAAGGAACCGCAAAAAGGGAAAGACCCGGCGGGCGGGGCCGACCCGGAGCGATCGCCCAGGGCGCTTGGACGGAGAGGACAGAGCGACGAAGGGACAGAGGCGAGGTGCTTGACGTGATCGGTCAGAGTGCTACACTGGCTCGGTAGTGGCGGTCTGATGGCAGACGCCACACGGGCTTAGCAACCCAAAATCACAGGTCTTTGCCATGCGTCATCAGGGCCCGGGCCCGGCTATTCGTGACGGTCTCCAAGCGTCGATCCGCCGAAGGGCGGGGAGCAAGGTAGCCGTTGGCGGTTTCTGTGAACCGCTTGCTAAACGGGTAGCCGGGCCTGGCCCCTTCTTTGAGCACACGCTGGCCCCCTCACCCGATCCTCTGCGCAGGTTCCCACGCGGGGCCAGCGCGCGCCAGGAGGCTCTTTCCATGGGTTCCGAGCCACTTCGCTTCACCGACAACGAGGATCTCTTGTCGGCCGTGGACGAGGCGCTAAAGAAGATGGGCC
>JBDRTC010000551.1:0-2845 GCA_043824335.1 Planctomycetota bacterium
GCCGCCGTGCCGGCGGCAGCCAAACGGGGAGTTTGTGTTTCCACGCGATCCGCGGGAACGATTGATCGTTGGTCCGATCCGGCACGCTACTGTGTGCGATCGTATCGGGCGCGGATCCAGTCGGCGATGTTCGTCGCGTCCTCGGCGGCGAGCGTCTGCCGCTTGGACAGGTATCGCTCGTACTTCTCGACCTCCTCGGGCGTCCAGGCGTGGGCCTCGGTGTAATCGCCGCAGAAAGGAACGCCCAGGTCGATCCACGCGGCGAGCTTGTCGCGCTCTTCGCGCGAGAGGGCCACGTTCTCGTGCCCCTGATCCAATAGCTCGATCACCCTGCTTCGGCCGGAGCCGGCCGCGTAGGGGACGAGCATGGGCGGCGCGGACTGGGCACTGACCCAGTTGACCATCGCATGCTCGGCCTGGCCGCGCCAAAGGGCGCCTTTGGCCTCGTCGTCCGGCCGGGCGTGGGTCAGCTCCAGGTACGCCCGACTCCACCGGCGCTTGGCCTCGGGGTCCTCAACCTCCGTTGCACTCAGGTTGTAGGGCGTATCGTCCCGGCCGTCGTGGCACTCGACGCACTTGCGGTCGAGGATCGGCTGGATCTCGCGGGAGAAGCTAAAGCCGCGCGGCTCGCCGTAGAAGGGCTTGAGCCGCTGGGCGTCGGCCGCAAGCGCCGCGGTGATCGGGAGGTGGGAGAGGGGCGTGGTGTTCTTGTGGTCGTGGCAGCCGACGCACGAGGCGTTCTCGCCCGGCTGCACCGTCGTCCAACTCCGCATGGTCTGCACCAGCGAGCCCTTCTCGTCGAGCAACTGGAAATAGAGAGGCGTGCGGGCCGGAACGCGGAACAGGGCCGAGCCGTCGTCATGAACCGTTGCGTCGCCGAGGATGACCTTGGGGTCCCAGGCCCCGTTGCCGACGGCCACCGGCGTGCTCACCAACGCGCCGCCGCCCGGACCCCCGTTGCGGTTCGAGCCGACCCCGGCGGCGCGGTATTCTATGGAAACGACGCGTAGCGTCTTGATCGCCCCCCGCGGCACGCCCTCCAGGCCGGGGCCCGCGTAGACGTCTTGCACGTAGCAGGTTCCCTCCGACTTGCGGTAGTCGACCAGGCTCGGGCGCGGAGGCCGCACCCGGCGGGGCGCCAGCGGCACCGGATGATTCGAGGGAAGCTCCGGATCCGAGGCCAGAAGCTCCCGCCGGCCGTCGATCGTCATCAGGTAGATGCCGAAGCGCGGCCCGAACGAGCCCACCGCCCATCGCCAGCCGACCGGATGATAGGCGACCAGGTAGTGTGTTTCGCTTAGAGGATACGGGTATTGGAACAGGTCGCCCTTTTGGCCGAGGGAGTCGATCTTGACGGCCGGCGTCGGGCGCACCGGGGCGACCAGTTGCACTCCGGCGTTCTCCTGCCGTCCTTTGGCCGGATCGATCACGATCAGCTTGCCGGTCTGCCGCGAATGGTGCCCGGTGGCGATGGCCAGGACCTTCTGCGTGCCGGGAATTCCCCGGGCGTGCAGGATCGTCGTGGGAAACCAGGAGTTGACGCCGTAGAATTCCGTCTGGCTCGTGCCGTCCGGGCTCATTTGCAGGAGCGGCTGGGGGTAGATTTGCCCGCGGTCGTTGTATTCCCAGCGGGTGTAGAGAATGCGGCCGTCCTCGGTGACGGTGGGGTAGTTGTCGTGAACCTGGTCGAACGTGAGGCGGCGGAGGAAGCGGCCGTCGGGACCGCAGCGGTAGAGGTTGCTCACTTCGGTCCACCAGCAGTCGACCGTTTGAACGCAGCGGCTGGAGTTGAAGATCACGTCGCCGTCGGGCAGATAGGCCGGCTCGTAGTCGGCCACGCCCAGCCCGTCGGTGAGCTGGCGGATCTGGCGGCCGGCCACGTCCATCTCGTACAAGTGGTAGTCGTCTTCCCGGTCCGACTTTTTCCAGGCGAAGAGGATTCGCCGGCCGTCGTGGGAAACGTCGGGATCGCGGATGACGCCGTGGGGGTCTTCGAGGAGCGTCTCGGTGCGGATCGCGTCTCCATCCCACTCCAGCAGGCACAAGGCCGAGCGGCCCGTGAAGTGGCGTTCCGCCTGGGCGTCGGACTGGCCCTCGGTGTAGGCATAGTGCGAGCCCCCCAGCGTGTAGTGCTTGGTGAAGACGATCCGCGGCGCTTTGGCGGCAAGCGGCTTCAAACGCCCGTGGCGGCGGAGCCGGCAGGCTTCGCAGTAAAGCTCCAGCCACGCGGGCTCGTTGATCGAAGCGCCGGCCTTCACCAGGCGATCCAGCCGGGCTCTGAAATCCGCGCCCGCGGAGCCCAACTCGTCGAGGACCCGGCGGATCATCTGCTGTTCGGGCGCGCTGTCGCGCCCGGGTCGAAAATACCAGCCGAAGTCGCGGTGCGGGTCGAAGTCCTCCGCGCCCGGTTGCCCGTGCGGGTTGTCCTGCATGAACCAGTCGGTCTCCGGGAAGTCTTTCCAGAAGCGGCGGTAGAGGTCTTCGTAGAGCGCGCTCTGGTCCACTTTCGCCTCTGCCAACAGCATTCGCACCACGTTGCGGCGCGTCACCGTCATGCTCGACGCCCAAGAGGCTTCCTTGCCATAGACCTCCTCCCCGCCGGCAGCCGGCGCGCAGGCGAGCAGCGTCACAACAAAGGCAAGTCCTTTCATAGACAATGAACCTCCTCTTACGGAAGTGCGGCGGGCCGTGCGAAACGCTACCCCTACTTCTTACCGGGTCGTCGCTCGGAAATCAAGATGTCGCGCAGCCACGTTCCCTCTCGATTGTTACAATGGACCGCCGGACGCCGCGCCGGGTGGCATGGCGTCGCTTGCTTCGCCATGTTTCCCGGGCACATGCCCAC
>JBDRTC010000552.1:0-8940 GCA_043824335.1 Planctomycetota bacterium
CCGAGCATCTCCAGCCAGTGGTGATGGGGGCTGCCGTTGAGCAGTTCCGCAGGGCTTTTGCCCACGCGCTCGGGCCGCTCGCTCCGCAGGAAACGGCGGTGGTTGAGGAAAAACTGGAGCAAGGCCAGGTAATCCGGTCCCAGGTGGCGGCGGAGGAAGAAGTAGTTGCGCAGCCGGCTGTTGAGGTTCTCGACCAGCGAACTGGCACGGACCGTTTGACGGGCTACTTCGGCCGCGGCCACGCTCAGCGAATAATGTCGGCTGCCGAGTTGACTTCGCAGCGCGGCCTCGCGCCGCCAACGCGACGGGTCGTCTGGCGGGAGCAGTTCGACGTTCAACACGGCGCGGGCCATTTCCACCGCGACTTGAAACTCCGCAGCCACGATCGCCAGGTCCCGGTCGAGTTGGGCGGCGAAGGCCAACAGGTCGTCGCGTTGGTTGGCCAACGCACGAACCACCGGCCCGATGCGATGAGGACAAAGCGGCTCGCGCAATCGCAGTTCGGCGACAAGGAAGTCGAACAGCTCGCGACGTGTGGTGTGATCCGGCCCGGCCAACGATAAGACATCCTCGCGCAACCACTTTAGCAACGTGGCCACGTCGGTGGCCAAGGCGACCGCTCGGGCTTCCTCCCGGTTGGCGCAGCCGAGCTTCACGGCGACGGCCTGCGTGCGTCGGCCCCGCCATTCGAGCCGCGCCTTCTTCCGTTGCAACGCGGCGGTAACGCCGATGGCCGCGTACGCCCGGTTTTCCAGGAACGTCAGCAACCGCTGGACCGTTTCGAGGGCGTGAAACACGTCGCCGCGGCAGGGCACCTCCGGCATGGCCAGGGACTGTCCGGCCCGGAGCCCTTGGCCGGCGTCGGCGATGGTCGCCTCGGGCTGGAAGCCTTGGTCCTGCAACTCCAGCAGTCGGACGCCCCAGGTGTCGGCGTCGCGGTGATCTTCAAGGCTCAGCAGGTAGCAGTAGGTGGAATCGGCGTCGACCCCGACCAGCACCGGCCGGCCGCTCTGAAAAATCTCGTCGTGCGCGCCGATACGGACGCGAGAGAGGTCTTGTTGCTCATTGCACGACCGAGCCTGCGCAACCGCTGTTTGAATCACGTTATGGACCGTGCCGAGGGAGATGCTGCAATCGAACACGTCGCCGAACAACTCCACCACGCCGCGCAGCGAACTGTGGCAGATCAACGTCAGGGCGAGGATCAGTTGCCGCAACCATGCCTTGGTGACCGGCAAGTAGAAAAGCACCTTCTGGTCGTCGCGGTCCGCGGGCGAGAAGGCGGCGTCGAGGGCCTCTTCGACCTTGGTCGTCTGCCGATAGACGAACTTGCGGCTAACCGCGTGCTGTCCGGCCAGACGGCTGACCGTCTCGGTGCCAGCCAAGGCCTCCAGGGCCAGCTGCCGCCGTTGGGCCGGCGTCATCGCCTTGGCAAGATGCGTCGGCGTGGCGGGGTGGAGAACCTTGGTGTCGGGCTGTGGAGAACTGTCCGGGACGCTACAATGGCAGACCATGCCTGTTTCCTCCGTAAAACTGGATGCTTCCTGCAAAAAGCCACCAGTTTGGGGGAAACAGGCCTTTTCTCCAAACCCAATTCTCCTCTACTCAGCCCAAGACTCTGTTACCCGAGTCTGAACCAGGCCCACGGTGGTGAGAAAGGCGGGTTGGGGCCACTATCCGGCCGATTCGCCGCGGAAACCGTTGTGGCGAGGAGCCGATTCCGTAATCCTGCCGGGCTCGCAATCGACGCATCTTCACGGAATTCACTAGATTCTCCACCCTGTCGGTTTCGACCCCTAAAATCGGCTGAATCGTTAGAGTCTGCCCTGCCGTTGGCCGATGCATAGAACACCATGTGGTGCAAATCGTGCCAACAAGATGTGCCTGCGCTCAGCTCCGGCCATACGGGCAGTTACTCCTGTCCGCGATGTGGGGCCGGATTGTGCGACGGTGGTCAGCCCCGCCCGGCGACCCAAACACGGGCCGTCGATGCCCCGCCCCGGGCTCGAACCGGGCCGAAAGAGGCGGCGTTTGAAGGGGGCGATTCGCGGCCGCCGGCGTACGACGGCTGGGAATTGGAGCAGCAACTGCGGCATATCGAGCGCTTGCTGCGGATCGACAGGCTGGAGCGCCACGAGCACGGGGCGGCCTCCGGCTCGGAACAGGTCCGATTCGACGCGGCCCATGGCGGGTCGCTCGGATGGCACTACCCGGCGGCGATGCGGGCCAGGGCAGATCGGAAGCGGCGGGCTGCCGGGTCTCGTGCCCCAGAGGCATGGCTGCCGGTGCTCACCTGGCTCGTCCTGGCCGTGGGGCTGATGGGCTCGGCGTGCGGCGGCGCCCTGTTGGCCTGGGCGGCGGCCGCCGGACGTCAGGAACTCTGGGCCATCGGCATACCGGTCGGACTGGGCGGTCAGATCGTCCTGGTGCTCGGGCTGATCCTCCAACTCGACCGCCTTTGGCACGACAACCGTCATACGGCCGAGAAGCTCGACCACGTCGACGAGCGACTCGACGACCTGAACCAAACGGCCACCCTGCTCGGTGCCAGCCGCGGTGCCCCTTCCAGCTCCTTCCCTTCGCACATGGCCGGCAGCCTCAGTCCGCAGCTACTCCTGGCCGATTTGAAAAGCCAACTCGATCTCTTGGCCGTCAAGCTCGCCCAGGCGGAACGATAGCGGGCCGTTCGTCGATGCTTCCAAGCAGCCCGGGACTCTACCAGACGCGGCCCGGGAACGGTCCAAATCGTGGTCCGAAGAATGCCCCCGGCGGCACGATCACGGGCGGAAGGTAGCCGTACCGATACCTCCTCACGTAGTACGGGTGGTAAGGGTGGAATCCGTAGCCGTTCCCGTAGAACGGGTCATATCCCCCATAGAAGCCCGGATTCGCGTAGGGATAAGGGCCGTACTGAGGGATGACGAAGGTACGGACCCCAGCCGAGGGAGCCCCGCGATTCGATCCATGGATCGCCCGGCCCGCGGTGTAGGAATCGGGCTGCAGATTGCCCATGCTCCGGCGAGTGTTGTCCACAGTGCCCTGGCCCCAGGCGCATTGGCCCATGACCGTGGCTGCAACAAGCGCCGCCGCCAAACCGATCAGATTACGTTTCATCGGAAATCCTCCCCGTGTTCCCGTGCCAAACGACGTACCGACCCCCACGTGACATTATCGGCATCCGGTCAAGACGGGGCAAGTCTTTGGGCCGGGGGTCATCCGTTGGGGGGGTCGGGCCCGGTTGATTGATAGGTCGCGGCGGTAGCACAGGCATCTTGCCTGTGTTGCCCAGCCACAGGCTGGAAGCCTGTGCTACGGCCTTTACGAACAATCCGGGTTTAGCCGAGCAGGCGCGCACGCAGCTCGGCAAGGCAGTCCTCCTTCTTGACCCGCCACTGCTCGAGCGTGTCGCGGTCGCGGATGGTGACGGTGCCGTCGGTCATCGTTTGGCCGTCGACGGTGACGCAGAAGGGGGTCCCGATTTCATCCTGACGCCGGTAGCGGCGTCCGACCGCCCCTTTTTCGTCGTAGAAGACCGTGAAGTGGGGCTTCAGAGCACTGTAGATCTCCTTGGCCACCTCGGGCATCCCGTCCTTTTTGACCAGGGGGAACACGGCCGCTTTGATCGGGGCAAGCCTGGGGTGAAACCTCAGGAAGACGCGCTTGGTGGGCTTGCCTTTCTCGTCGGGCGCTTCGTCTTCCTGGTACGCCTCGCAGAGGAAGGCCAGCGTGGCCCGATCGGCGCCCGCCGAAGGCTCGATCACGTGCGGCAGGTAGCGCTCTTTGGTCTGGTCGTCGAAATAGGTGAGATCCTTGCCGCTGCCGCGATACTTGGGCCGGCCGTCGGCGTCTTTTTCGACGACGAGGTCGTCGCCCTGCCGGACGAGCTTCCCTTCCATGTGGCTGCGGAGATCAAAATCACCCCGATGGGCGATCCCCTCCAGTTCGCCGAACTCGCCCGGCGCGAGGAAGGGGAACGCGTACTCGATGTCGGCCGTGCCGCACGAGTAGTGGCTCAGCTCCTCCGGGTCGTGATCGCGCAGGCGAAGCCGGTCGCCGGCCAGCCCCAGATCGAGGTACCACCGGTAGCGGCGGTCGCGCCAATACGTGTACCATTGGGGCGACGTATCCGGGCGGCAGAAGAACTCGATCTCCATCTGCTCGAACTCCCGCGAGCGGAACGTGAAGTTCCGCGGCGTGATCTCGTTGCGGAAGCTCTTGCCGATCTGGGCGATCCCGAAGGGGATCTTCACCCGGGTTGTGTCGACCACGTTCTTGAAGTTGACAAAGATCCCCTGGGCGGTTTCGGGGCGGAGGAAGGTCTTGCTCGACTCGTCGCGAACCGCTCCCGTGTGGGTCTCGAACATCAGATTGAATTCGCGTGGCTCGGTGAGGGTGCCCAATGCCTTCGCGTTGGGACCAAGGACTTTAGCAGAGTCACTCACGGAGATGAGCGGTTGCAGGCCGGGAAAGACCCAGCTAAGCCTTTGCTTCTCCTTTGACCGCAGATTGAAGAACTTGAGCGCGCGTTGCTCGACGTCGGCTAAACCCTCCTGTCCCGTGGCCTCCGTTGCAATGAAAATTGCGCGCTCCGTGGGATCGCTTTCGAGGAAGGCTTGGTCGGCGGGGGGTGGTTTGTAGTCCAAGTCCTTTCGAACCCACCTCCCCTGTAACTGATCGTAGCGATATCGCCCCTTCGACTCCCGACAGTCGACCATCTCGTCGTGGAACAGGTCGTAGTGCCCGGAGCACTTCCAGACCTGGGGGTGCATGATGATCGTCGAGTCCAGGCCGGTCATTTCGTAGCTTGAGGGTGCCCCGGGCGGGACTTCCAGCTCGTTGTGCGCGGTTAGCATGTCGCGCCACCAGGCCTCGCGGACGTTTCGCTTCAATTCCACGCCCAGGGGACCGTAATCCCAGAAGCCGTTCAGTCCGCCGTAGATCTCGCTCGACTGGAACAAGAATCCACGCCGCTTCGACAAGGCGACAAGCTGTTCCATCTGCATGGCAATCGTCTGCCTCTCTGCCTCAAAGGGTCGGGGGTAGATGTTGGATAAACACGTCAGTTTACTACGAAGAGCCGGTGGCGGTCCATGGGAGGCCTGCCCTGGGGCGAAGCCGACCGCGGTTAAACGCCGCAATCAGGGCGGGCAGCTCACTCGGCCGGCCGGATTCGGAACGTGCGCGTGTCCAGTTCCGGCACACCGTCGAAGCGGTCGATCTGGGCGGCGGTGAGGATGTCGGCCTCGAGGCCGACGGCCGTCAGATTGCGGCCCCCGGGGCTTTTCTGGAGCTCGCCGGCCAGGACTTCGGCCTTAAGCGGCTCGGCCCCCAGGACCAGCGGCAGGGCGAAGGAGGACCGCCAGTTTTCTCGGGCCGTGAGGGCCTGGACGTTGAGCTGATAGTTGACGACGCCCTGCGTCAGGATTCGCTCGATCAGGAGGCCGGCCAACAGCACGTCGTCGCGGCTGAACTCGCCTTGCGTGCCGGCGCACACGAGGTGGATTTGCTCGATCCCGGCCAGTTGGCGGCAGACGGCCGAGGCGTTTGCAAAGGCCCCGATCAACACCCGAGCGGCCGGGCGGCACTCGAACATCGCTTGCGTGCCGTTTGTCGTGGTGAAGACGACCGTCTTCCCATCCACCCGATCGGGGGTGTACTCGGTGGGGGAGTTGCCGAGGTCGAATCCGTCGATGGGCAATCCTTGACGCTCCCCGCCGAGCACCGCCTCACCCGGCGCCAGTTCGGCGGCGGCCGCCCGGGCGTCTTCCACCTCGAGGCACGGGATGACCTCCTTGGCCCCGGCTTCCAGGGCGTGGACGATCGTGGTCGAGGCCCGCAGCACGTCGATCACCACGGCCGTGCCGCCGGCCAGGTCAGCCGGCGCGGCGAATCTTGGCAGGGCGTAGACGTTCAGAATCGGGGTCATAGGTCCTTCATCCCGAAAGTGCACACCACGCTACAACGCCAGGTTCACCACGGAGGCATCCTCCCGCTCTTTCCCATTCGAGTGTACAATATCGCCTCCCGTTCGCCCAGTTTCCCCACCTGTTGGCCCATGAGCGTCGACAAATCCGGCTCCCGGGTCCGCCGCATGTTCGGCGAGATCGCCGGGCGGTACGACCTGCTGAACCACGTGCTCTCGCTGGGCGTCGACCGGCGCTGGCGCCGCCGCACGGTGCGGCTGGTCCCGCCGTCGGGCGAGGGGCCGGTTCTGGACGTTTGTACAGGAACGGGCGACCTGGCGCTGGCATATTGGCGGGCGGGTCGGGGGCAAATCGACGTCGTGGGGGCCGACTTCTGCCGCCCGATGCTTAGGATTGGCAACCAGAAGTCCCGCCGGGCCGGGGCCGATTCGCGGTTGTCGCTGGTCGAGGCCGACGCCCAGCGTCTTCCTTTTGCCGACAACACGTTTCAGATCGTCAGCGCCGCCTTTGGGCTGAGGAACGTGAGCGACACCGACCGGGGTCTGCGGGAGATGGTCCGCGTCTGCCGCCCCGGCGGGAGCGTGGCCGTGCTCGAGTTTTCCCTGCCGGAGGCCCGGCCGTTTCGGGCGGCGTACGGCTGGTACTTTCGGCGGGTGCTCCCCAGAATCGGGCAGGCCTTGGCCCGAAATCGCCAGGCGGCGTACAATTACCTCCCCGAAAGCGTCGGCGAGTTTCCCCAGCGCGAGGAGCTCGCCCGGCGGATGCGAAGCGCGGGCCTCGCCGAGGTCCGCTTCCACCCGTTCACGTTCGGCATCGCCATCCTTTACGTGGGTGTCAAATGAAGCGGAACTTTGTGCTCGCGATCACCGGCGCCAGCGGTGTGACGTACGCGATTCGCCTCTTGGACGTGCTCGCGGCCGCCGGGTGCGACGTCAACCTTTCGATCAGCGCGGCCGGCCGGTCGCTCTTGAAGCAGGAGCTCGACCTGAACGTCGACCTGAAGGACTTCCATCCGTCGATGCTGATGCTCGACCGCGACCGTCGGCCCGACGACGAGAAGCTCCAACAGGTCCGCTCCCTGGCCGGCATCTCCAGCGAGGAGAGCAGCGTGCTCTCGGTGCCATCGGGCGAGCCGGGCGAGATTCGCTACTGCCACTTCCAGGACCTTGAGGCCGCCATTGCCAGCGGCTCGTTCTTGACTCACGGGATGGTCGTCTGCCCCTGTTCCATGGGCACGCTCGGGGCGATCGTAAGCGGGGCCGGCACGAACCTGATCCATCGGGCGGCCGACGTGCACCTGAAGGAAGGTCGCAAGCTGATCCTGGTGCCCCGGGAGACGCCGCTCTCGCTGGTTCAGTTGGAGAACATGCGTCGCGCGGCCGAGGCCGGGGCCGTCGTGCTCCCGGCCATGCCCGGGTTCTACCACGGGGTGACGGCCGTGGCCGACCTGGTCGATTTCGTCGTGGGCCGGATCTGCGACCAGTTGGGGGTCCAGAACGCCCTTGTTCCACGTTGGGGGAGTTAGCCGAAGGTGCTTGGCCGCGTCCGCTGCTTGCTGGAGATGATCCGTTTCAGCCACACGGTGTTCGCGCTCCCGTTTGCGCTTCTGGCGGCGGTGATGGCCTGGTCCGGCGATCCGCCGATCGCGTTTCGCTGGCGGGACCTGGCCGGCATTCTTCTGTCGATGGTCTTCGCCCGCAGCGCGGCCATGGCCTTCAACCGGCTGGCCGACCGGCGGCTCGACGCCTCGAACCCGCGGACCGAGAAGCGTCATCTCCCGGCCGGATTGCTCAGCGTGGCGAGCGTGGTGTTGTTCACGGTGGTCTCTTCGCTGGGGTTCGTGGCCGCAACACTCCTCTTCCTGCCCAACCGCGTGCCCATTTACGCTTCGGCGCCCGTGCTCTTGTTCCTGTTCGCCTACAGTTTCACAAAGCGTTTCACGTGGTTCTCGCACTTCTGGCTGGGTACGGCGTTGATGTTGGCGCCGATGGCCGCGTGGGTGGCGTTGCGTCCGCAGTTCGCCTGGGCACCGCTCCTTTTGGGCTCGGCGGTGATGCTCTGGGTGGCCGGCTTCGACATGATCGACGGCTGCCAGGACGCCGAGTTCGACGTGCGCATGCAACTCTTTAGCGCCCCGGCCCGGTTCGGCGTGGCCGGCGCGCTAAGGCTGGCGGCCCTCTGCCACTCGGGGATGATCCTGCTGTTGTTGACCGTGGCGCTGGTCTACGACGGTTTCGGCTGGGTCTACCTGGCCGGCGTGGTGCTGATCGCCGTTTTGCTCATCTACGAGCACGCCCTCGTCCGTCCCGACGACCTGACGCGAGTGAACCGGGCGTTCTTTCAGGTCAACGCGGTGGTGAGCATTGGGCTTTTTGTGATCGGATCCTTGGACCTGTTGATTTGACCCACCCCATGCCGCTTGCGGCTTAACCCCAAGAACAATCTCAGCGAATGACCGAGCAGTCGATGTCTGCCGAACTTTGCCGGATCCAAGAAAAAGTCGCGTCCGGCCAGCGGCTCACAGCCGCCGAGGGGGAGTTTCTCTTCTGGCCCGAAGTCGATCTCCACGCCGTGGGTGAGCTGGCGGACAGGGTCCGAAAGCGGAAAAACGGCGACGTGGCCTACTACAACATCAACGCCCACTTGAACCCGACGAACGTCTGCCTCTACCGCTGCGACCTTTGTGCCTACAGTTGCGATGCCGGCGATCCCAAGGCGTACGTGATGACCCGCGACGAGATACTCGCCCGCGGGGAGGAAGCGGCCCAAAGCGGCTCGACGGAGCTGCACGTCGTCGGCGGGGTCCACCCGGAGAAGCCGTTCGACTGGTATCTCGACATCCTCCGCACTCTGCACGAGGCGCACCCACGGCTACATTTGAAGGCGTGGAGCGCCGTGGAGATCGCCTGGTTTTCGGAGTTGACGGGCCGACCGACCCGCGCGGTGCTCGAAGCGTTGATCGCAGCCGGCCTGGGCAGCCTGCCCGGCGGCGGGGCCGAAATCTTCCACCCCGAGG
>JBDRTC010000553.1:0-2173 GCA_043824335.1 Planctomycetota bacterium
CCGGGCGAGCACCGGGCGCGACGTGGTCGCGTTTTGTGGCTATCACGGCTGGCACGACTGGTACCTGGCCGCCAATCGAGCGCCCGAGGGCGAGTCCGACCGGCTCAAATCGCATCTCCTCCCCGGCCTGGCCCCGAGCGGCGTGCCGTCGAAGCTCGCGGGAACGGCGCTCCCGTTCACCTACAACGACCTGGACGCCCTGGCGGCGATCGTCCGCGAGCGTGGCCAGGACTTGGCGGCAGTGGTCATGGAGCCGACTCGCAGCGTCGACCCGAACCCCGGCTTCCTGGAGGGCGTTCGCGAGCTGTGCGACCGCTCGGGGGCCGTGCTCGTGCTGGATGAGATCACCGTGGGCTGGCGGCTTGCGCTGGGCGGCGCCCATCTTCGCTACGGCGTCGAGCCCGACGTGGCCGTGTTCGCCAAGGCGATCGGCAACGGGCATCCCATGGCGGCCATCATCGGCCGGGCCGCCGTAATGGAGGCCGCTCAGGGGTCGTTCATATCGAGCACCTACTGGACCGAAGGCGTGGGCCCCGCCGCCGCGTTGGCGACCATCGCCAAGATGGAGCGTGTGGACGTACCCGGCCACGTGGCGGCCATGGGGACCCGGCTTCGCAGGGGGCTGGACGAGATCGCCCGCCGGTACGCCGTCCCCTTGAAGCTGGCCGGCCACCCGGCGGTCACCTCGATCGGCTTTGACCACACGGACGCGTTGGCCCTCCAGACGCTCTTGACCGTGCGGATGCTCTCGCGGGGCATCCTGGCCGGGGTTGGGTTCTACGCCACGCTGGCCCACACCGAAGCGCACGTCGACGCGTATCTCGCCGCGGCGGACGACATCTTCGCGGAGCTTTCCGAGGCGGTTCGTCAAGGCGACGCTTCGGCCCGCATCGGCGGCCCGGTCCGCCACAGCGGGTTCCAGCGATTGGCATAGCTCCCTGTTTCATCGGCAAGCGTTGCCCCATGTCGATCAACGGCCCGTGCTCAGCACCGGCTGACAAGCAGGAAGTGTGCCCCGGATGTCATTCTTCTCTTGGCCGGCTTGCGGGCGATTTCTCGTCGAGCCGTTCGCGGAGTTCCACCGGGGGCGCGCCGCGGGCGTTCAGCTCGGCCGAATGGGGGCCCGGGCCGGGATCGGTTGGGTCGATGGCCGTGACCGTGCCCTGGAACGCCTCTTCGGCTTCGAGGTGACTGGCGTAGCGGTAATAGACCTCTAGGGTCAGGATGGCCAGGGCCGTGGTGTAGATGCGTCCGCCCGGGCTGCCCCATTTCGAGCTGGGGTCCCAACTGCCCCGGGCGCAGCCGTCGTGGCGCTGGAGGTTGATGATCGTGTCGCGGACCGGCGGGTTCCATCGCTCCCAGGGCTCCCCCCCGGCTTGGAACATGGCCAGCGTGCAGTTGTACCATAGGTAGAAGTCTTTGTTGTCGCCGGTGGCCTCCAGGCCGGACCACTTCCGCTCGGCATGATCGGCCAGGAACGCGGCGGCGTCCTGGACGAGCGGCGCGTCGGGCTCGCCCAGGAGGAACTGCCGGGCGAGCATGCCCACGCCGGTGGTCGCTTCCGTGAGCGGGACGCGCGCGTCGTAGCCGGTGCGGCCGTTTTCGCCCATGGCGCGGGCATCGAAGAACTGGCGGGTCTTGTCGACGCACTCGTCGGTGACCGGGATACCGGCCTCCTTGGCCGTTTTCAAGGCCAGGACCTGCCATCCGGTCACGGAAGTGTCGCTTGTGCGCGTCGGGTCGTCGGTGTAACGCCAGCCGCCGTCGGCGTGCTGCATTTGGTGGATAAACTGGACGGCCCGTCGGGCGGCATCGTTGTATTGCTCGTTGGGTGGTTTGCCCATGGCCGTGGCCACGGCGCAGGCCTCGTTAAGCGCGAAGGCGGCGATCCCGTGCTCGTACATGAAGTGCTTGTGGAATTGGACGGAGCCGCCCGGCTTGGCCGATCCGATCAGGCCGCCGTCGGGCCGCTGGTGCTCGACCATCCAGTCCAACCCCTCGCGGACCACGTCGGAGTACGTGTTGGAGTTGAAGTAGTAATGCCCGCCCGCCTGAAACGCCAGGACCGCCAGGCCCGTGTGGGCCATCTCGTACGTCTTGCCCGGGCCCGTGCAGGGGGCGTCGTTCTCGCAGCGCGACTCCGGCGCGGCGGTCCCCAGGCAACCGCTGGACC
>JBDRTC010000554.1:0-2353 GCA_043824335.1 Planctomycetota bacterium
GGCTCGTAGCTGTCGGCACGGGCCGAGGGTGAGCTCACGAGCAGGATCGCGAGCAGCGCCAGGGGCGTGGTTGGTCTGAGCTTGGCCGTCACCGATCAACATCGTCGTCGGCAGAAACCCGCAGGTCTGCGCACCGATCGCTGCGGCCGCCGGACGACCTCCGTCTTGAAGATGAAACCAGTATGCCACCGTTTTGCGGCTGATCCTACGTTGGAAGCAGGCGTAGCATCGGGCTGCCCAGTGGGAGGAGGAACGCTCGCATGCAAGCCACAGAAGCCCTGGCGCTGGTCGCCGGCAAAGTCGACAACGAGCTGCTCATCATCGACCGCGACAGCAAGTCTTGTCCCGCGTTCCTCGGATTCATGCGGTCCTCCGGCGTGGAGCCCCTACGCCTCCCGCCTCGCAGCCCCAACCTGAATTCCTACGCCGAGCGCTGGGTGAGAAGCGTAAAATCCGAGTGTCTCTCCCACCTCGTGTTCTTCTCTGAAGACTCCCTGCGAAAGGCCCTGAACCAGTACCTCGCCCATTATCATCTCGAGAGGAACCATCAGGGCCTGGGAAACGACCTGCTGAGCTCCGCGCCGGATGCTGCACCGGAACCGAACCCGAAACCCGAGCGGCCGGAGCCCGCCGGCGAAGAAATCGGCATCGGCGACATCGTATGCAGCGAACGCCTCGGCGGACTGTTGCGCTTCTACCACCGGAAATCGGCGTGATCATGATGTCCGATGGGAATCGCCACCGGTTTCGGCTCCATCGGCAGACAATCACAGGTGAAATCATGGTTTGAGTTTTTCACCAAACGCCGTTTTGGCACAGGTCGAGAGGCAAAAACAACGCAGCGGTCGACTGGGATCTCCTACGTGACCAATCTACCGTCGCCCCGCGCAAGCCACTCCGCTGCCGCAGGGCCAATGTAGTCCGAACCGTGGCGTTTGAGGCACTTCTTGGTCGCTTTCAGGACCACCTTCGCCCAGAGTCGGAAGTCCTCGGGCTTTTCGATCCACTCGTCATTGTCACCGTAGAAGCCGTCAACGTAGTACACGCGGCCACGACGAAGAATTGTGCCATCGAAGAAGCAGCTGTTGAACTCCACGACGGGAGAGCGAAGAACGTCGACTGTCCAATAACCTTGCGCAGGCACGTGCCGGGTGACTACCTGAGCCAGATCACTTTCGCGGACAAGGAAGTAGAAGATCAGAGGCTGTCCATCTTCCACGAAATCGAGCGTGGACAACACGCGTGGCTTCACCGTGGGCGAACGGTCGTGAAGGATGCACATCGGCTCAATATCGCCGATCCGTTGCTGGAGCTGCGCAATATCATCAGGTGCAGCGAAGAAATTGACTTGGTGTCCCATGCGCGCCCCTCTCAGTTGTACGGATGGAATGTGGGCCGCGTTCCGGTCGCGCCCTCAATGTCATCGAGCGCCTTGCGCTCGCGCGACACGGGTTGACCGCCCTTCGTCTGCCGTCCGACCTGATGCATTTCGACGACGTTGCCTTGAGCATCCTTTCCGACAACGTCGACGTAGCGTGACCCCTTCTCGCCACCTGGAGTGGTCACCTTGTGCTCGGTACCGGCCCGCAGCCCACGGGATTCTACGTCAGCCACGACGTCAGCGGCTTTACCCTGATGCGCCGGGCCACCTTTCTTACCGTACGGGTTGGATACCGACCTTGCGGCACTAGCACGTGGGTCCAGGAAACCACGCTGCCACCTGGGATGTGATAGAAAGCGTTGTACCGCCGTCCCCAAGCGACCAAGACCTGCCCCCACTCTCTTGACTAGCGCTGCAACCTTTGGTCCTGACGGCTTAACGAGTCTCCTTAGGTTTCGCAACCCACGGAGGAGTCCCATTTTCGCTGCTTTGACTCCCCTGCCTAGAGGAAGAAATGCAGCTATGGCGTTCCCAGCTTTTTCAGAATACGTGCGATATTCTACGTAATAACGAAACGCCCCTTTGAAGTCTCTTTTGTCGAGACATACCTTCGCGTTTCCAGCAGCAACTCCGCCTCTCCAGAGATTCTCAGGTAAATTGACAACGTCCCGAATGGTCTCCTTCACGATAGAGACTGTCGCCGGCCCTCCCGTTGCTTTGTACAAAAAGATCGCTGCTCTTCTCGATACTCTGTCTGCCCTCGCAGCTGCCGCCGGATTCGACCTCCTGTACTCAGATACACTCCGAATATCCGCACCAGATGGGTCCACGAACGTGAACAGAAGTCCGTCCGTATAAACATACGAGTGAGCCCCAGACATCTCGAACAGGACAACAGGATCGGCGCCGACGAAATGTCCAAGGGAGGGATTCAACCATCTCGCGCCGAAGTAGTAGACTCCGAGCTCCCGC
>JBDRTC010000555.1:0-10867 GCA_043824335.1 Planctomycetota bacterium
TGTAATCCTTCTTGGTGCAGAGGAAGGAATTCGGGCTGCCCTCGTTCGTCTTGCCCACGATGGTTCCGTCTTCCACGCGGTAGGTCGCCGTGCCGTTGTGCTGCACCCAGCCGTCGAGGGTCTTTCCGTCGAACAACGGACACCCGCCTTTTTCCTCGGCAAGCGCCCCCTGGGCAAAAAACGACACGAGCGCCGCCGCACAGACGAGCTTGAGTGCTGCTTTCATCAGAGTCTCTCCTTTACAGTGTCGGACCTTATCACACCATGCACAAACCGACAGGATATCACCGAATGCCGGCGATTGCCATGCTCGAAAACGCGCGTCGGGCCCGAAACGCGGCCCGCGCGGCGTCATCCCAGGTCGAGAACCGTAGGGATCGGCAAAAAAGGGCACTTTCGCACAACCTGCCCCTCTCCCCACGTGGTGTTGTTTCAAGTCGCAAGTTGTTATCTGGAAACCTCTTGCGTTGGGCAACGCCGAGGCCGACGTGCCGTCGGCCGCTAAACGTTCGCGATCTCGGGGGGGCTGATGGAGGTTTAGCGGCCGACGGAACGTCGGCCTCTTGTTTCCTTGGTCTGTCAGCATTCCCTCGGGCTTCAAACGCGCCTCTCGGGATCGCGCCGCCGTGCTTGCGGACTGGACTTCACGGTGGGCGACGGCTACGTTGGAGTCAAAGGCTTGGTCCGGAATGGCTTGGGGAGATTGTTTCATGGGTTTCACACGATTCAGGCCGACTTGGCGCGTCGTGCCGGTCTTTGCTCTTTTGGCAGCGATCGCGTCTATCGACCCAGGTAGCCAAGAGCGCTGTCACGCGGAGGAGCCCGTCGAGGCCGGCGAGCCGACGATCGACAAGCCCCTGGTCGCGCACTGGACGTTCAACGAGCAAGGCCGCGCGGCCGTGATCCACGAGGCGTCGGGCGATCCGGCGTTGGGCGCGAAGGCGACGCCGCAGGTGGCCAGAACCCGGGGCGTTTACGGCAACGCACTGGACCTTTCCGGCACTCATCGCCTGGAGGCGGCCGGGGGCCCGCGTCTGGAAGGTCTCTCCAAGATCACTTTTTCCGCCTGGACCATGCCGACCGACCTGAAAGGCTTCCGCGAGATCTTCCGCCAGGAATGTGCCAATCGGCTCCTCTTCTCCTTTCAGGAAAACGGAAGCGTCCTTTCTCTGGGGCTGAACGTCGGCGGCTACGTGGAGTGCGACGCGGCGATCCGTCCGGCCCAGGTGCTCGACGGGGCCTGGCACCACACGGCCGCCACGTTCGACGGGGAGCGGATGCGCGTCTATCTCGACGGCAAGGAAATCGGCTCGCTCGACCGTCCCGGCAAGATTTCCACGGACCCGGCCGTGCCCGGGTTCATCGGATCTTCGAGCGGCCACGCCGAGCATTTCCAGGGCGCGATGGACGATCTGAGAATCTACGCCGACTCGCTCACCCCCGAAGAGATCGTCGCCCTCTATCAGGGCGGCGTGCAGTCGTTGGCCAGCTTTTCCGAGAAACTCCGGGAAGAGCTTCACGCGTTCTACTCGCCGGGCGGCTCTTTCGCCGAAACGCTGGCAAACTCGCGAAAGAACCTGCTGGAAAAAGGCGTCCCTTTCAACCGCGATCTGGCCGGAGTCTTTCTCAGCACGCTGAAGTCCTCTTTCCCGGAAGGCTACGAAAACTTCCTCAACTGGACCGAGGCGAGCCCGCTGGAGTTCCTCACGGCCGAAGGGAGTGATCTCCACGTTCGAGAGGCCGACCGTCTGGTCGCGCTCCTTTTGGAGTACAAGCCGCTCACGGAACATCAATGGAAGAATCAGACTCCGGAGAAGCTCCGGCAGTGGGAGGAAGCGGAAGAGATCGCGGGGAGGCTCGAACAGTTGAAGGCCCTCGGCGACTCCGCGCGGTTTTCGCCCGAGTGGATCGACATCATCCTGGAGGCCGGCCGACGAGTCGAGTTCCGGCCATCGGTTTCGGAGGCCGTGGCCCCGTACGTCACGCCCCAGACGCCGCCGACGCGGACCCTCTCGGCCGCCGAGGCACGCGAAGCCCTCGAGCGCGACTGGCTTCACCAGGCCGACCAGAATCCCACGCCCGAGCGGATCAAAAGCGAGATCCAATGGACCCGTGAGCTCGCCGGCCGGATCAAAGCCCAGTCTTCCGGCGACGGCGACCTCTCCGAGGAGCTTTCCCAGCTCGACGCCTTGGAGAAGCAGGCCGCAACCGCTTCCGCGCCCGACCGCGAGCTTTACTTCAAGGTGCGGGAACTGAAGCGGGCGATCACGTTCAAGAACCCGGCCGTTGATTTCGACCGAGTGCTGCTGGTCGACATGCCGTTCCCGCAGGGGTCCGAGTGGCCGCACCAAACACGTCACCGCCTGGGATACATGGCCGTGCCCGGCGGGCGTCTTTTGGTCCTCGACGGGCTTTCGCCGGAAGGGAAGCTGACGCAGTTGGCGCCCCGGCTCCCGCTGCACGGCTCGTTCTGGCGGCCCGACCTGTCGTACGACGCCCAAAGAGTCCTCTTCTGTTTCAAGCCGCACAACGAGAAGTCGTTCCACCTTTACGAGATGGGCGTCGACGGCTCCGGGCTCGTGCAGCTCACCGACGGCCCCTTCGACGATTTTGATCCGATCTATCTCCCCGACGACGAACACATCCTCTTTTCCACCACGCGAGGGCACAGCTACGTCCGCTGCATGCCGCCGACGAACGCCTACGTGCTGGCCCGGTCGGACCGGGACGGAAAGAACATCTACCTCGTCTCCCACAACAACGAGCCCGACTACGTCCCCTCGGTGATGAACGACGGGCGGATCATCTACACCCGATGGGAATACACCGACAAGCCCTTGTGGCGGGCCCAGGCCCTTTGGACGGTCAATCCCGACGGCACCCAGGTGAACACGTTCTGGGGGAATCAGAGCGTCTGGCCCGATCTGTTGAAAGACGCCCGGAGCATCCCCGGGAGCCGCCGGGTGATGTTCACCGGGAGCGCCCACCACAACTGGTTCAGCGGTTCGGTTGGCATTCTTGACCCCGACAAGGGCTACAACTTCCCCCACGGGTTGACGAAAGTCACGGCCGACGTCGCCTGGCCCGAGTCGGGGAACGGACCGGTGGACGCGATCGAGTCGCCCGACTATCACCCCAGCGGTCAATACTCGGCCTACTACTCGCCGTATCCGCTCGGCGAACGGGACTTCTTGGTGTCGGCCAACCGCAACGGAAAGTTCGTGCTCTACCTGATGGACGTCGACGGCAACCGGGAGCTGGTCTATGAGGGCACGAACCACATCTTCCACGCCTTGCCGATCAAGCCGCGCGAGAAGCCCCCGGCGATCGCCGAGCAGGTGGCCTGGCCCGGCGAGGAAGACCGGCTCCACCCCAAGGACGGCGTCATCTACAGCAGCAACGTCTATCACGGGGCCCCCGAGGCGATCCGGGGGAAGGCCAGGTTCCTGCGGGTGCTCTGCCTCGATCCCAAGACGTACACCTATTGGCACAAGCGGCCGTACATCTCGACCGGGCCGGTGGTGTCGATCGTTCAGTCGGAGGGCGTGAAGCGGGTGCTGGGGACGGTTCCGATCGAGGCGGACGGCTCGGTCGCTTTCCACGCCCCGGCGGGCAAATCGCTGCACTTCCAGATCCTCGACGGCGACTACCGCGCGCTTCAGACGATGCGCAGCTTCACCGGCGTCATGCCCGGCGAGCGCAGGGGGTGCCTCGGCTGCCACGAGTTGCACAGCAAGACTCCGCAATACGACGTCAAGTCGATCGCGCTTTCCCAGGAGCCGCGCAAGATCACTCCGCCCCCATGGAGCGACAACACGGTGAGCTATACCCGCTACGTTCAGCCCGTTCTCGACAAGTATTGCGGCAAATGCCACCAGGGCGACGGCGAGGCCCGCAAAGACCTCGACCTTACGGTCCGGCCCGGCTTCCTCATGTTCGACGAGCCCTACGTCACTCTCACCGGCAAGCCGACCTGGGGTCAACCCTACCAGAAGCCCGAGAAGCCCGTGCCGGGATGGGGCATCGCCAACATGCTCATGATCGAAGCCTACGACCAACGAGACCCGGAAGCGTACAAGACGCCCGAGCCGATGACGCACCTCTCCTACGCCAGCCGGCTCATCGAGCTTTGCTCCAGCGGGGAGCATTACGAGACCAAGGTCGACCCGGTCAGTCTGAGAAGGCTCATCACCTGGGTCGACGCGATGTGCCCCTACCGCGGCGATGAGGAGGTTCGCGAAATCCCGGACCCCGTCTTCCAGGGCTCCGAATGGCTCTCCGTCCGGCCCAGGATCAAGAGCGCCCCGAGGATCGTCCGCCCCGGTCCGGTCGATTGAACCGAGTGGAATCGCACCATTCCGCGCATGGTCGAGCCTCGGGAGATGTCCAAACGGTCGTTGTCACGGTTGCAGGTTTTGCGTTGCCGCGGTTGGACTCCTCGACACTTGCCGCGATGTCGAACTTGAGCCCGATAACGCTGCAGCTCTGTGGCGGCGAACAGCCGTCCGCCGCAGCCGGTTGTTAGCCGAGCTTTTCCCATTCCTCTCTGGAGATACCCCCTTGACGCAGAATACGTATGAGCAATTCCCTGCCGATGTCGCCTTGGTGCGGGTTCGGCAAAGTCAATGTCAGGTCCCCTTTGATCATGAACGGGTGTTTGCCGCCCGAATACGGACCATCGAAGCCTGCTTGGCGCAGGGCGCGGATCAAGTCGTTCCGTGAGATAGGGCCGAACCGAGGCATCAGATGGCTATCTCCTCCTTCTTCACCGTCAGCTCCAACCCGTCGATTTTAGGGAGGGCAAGGCGTTTGTGGATGCGAAACAGGAGCCAATCCTCGAGGACTTCGGCCAACGCGTTTCGACACTCCTCCAAGGTTGGTGCGTTTGCATACACCCCGCGGCACTCCGGGATCTCGCCGTAATAGGTCCCATCATCCTTGAGAATCTCGTAATGCGCGTGTCTCATCGCGGCTTTGAGGTACTCGCTCAGCATATCTAAATCTCCTCCATCTTGGCTCGGCTAACGTTACCGATCACCCGGCACGCGCGGTTGATCTTCCATCCAAAAAACGCCCAACTCGCGTGCTCGGGTGCATCGGATGGTTCGTCGCCGAGACGTCGAATTACGCTACAGTTCTCGGTTCCGAGACGCATGGATTTCACCGTTGTGGTATTCGATAAAGCTCTCGTCCACATCGTGCCCATCGACACGACGAAGAGCAGAGTAAGACAACTCGTTTACACCAAGGTCGCATTCTGCGTGATGGTTCGGACAGAGGCAAAGAATGTTAGCCATAATGTCGGGCCCGTCGTAGGGGCTGCCGAGTGGTTTTATATGATGCGCCTCGGCGTACCGAGAACCGTCGGTAAGCACGATCGTATGGCCGCAAATCTGACATTCGTAATTGTGCATGACCTTCACACGGCGTGCCAACTCTGTGTCACGTAGTATACGATAGGTCGTTGCGAGAACCTTCTCCGTTTTGGCGTCGTTGATGTCGCTTGCTTTCGGAGTTCCTGGTATTGAATACCCGCCAAACAATTGGTCGAGTTGTTCCTCGATTTCAGAATCGTCAGGGTATGCAATCAGATAAGCTTGTTTAACAGCGTCGACTTTCGCATCGTCGAGAGGCTTTAGCGTACGCTGGACGAAAAAGCGTTTGCCGGGGACATCTGCCGGTTTTCTGATGATCCAATTTACGAGGTGGACATGATGACGGTGCGTACTCCCGTCATTCCGAAGCGGATTCTCGTGAGACCTCGGCGGTATGTACTCGCTCTCGACGATGCCAATGCCTACTGTCCTATTGTAGCCATCGTTGGCAACTACGATTTGGTTTGGCCTAATCTCATCAACGAAGCTCCAAATCATCTCCGCGGCACCTTTCCCACATCCTTGCGTGCCCTTTCCATACTCCTGCTCAAGTGCCTCTAGCACCTGATCTTCACTATTGAAGTCTCGGAAATCTCGTCCTCCCAGCCATCCGATACCAATACACCCGTGTTTAGAGAACACCGGCCAGTCCTCAGCACGATTGCCCGGGGCGATTTTCCATACTTCGGCCATGTCAATCACGTTCCAAATCGCGTCGCGAGGCGGTACGGGAATTCCGGGGCGTATGATTGTTGCGACGAACTTGTTTATAGACAGTTTCCGCCTATCAGCTGTAGGCCGCGGATTTGCGGCCGAACGCACGGGCAGGCGATTTCCCTAACTCGAATTGTAGCCGTTCGTTGCTCGGTTGTCACGCCTTTGCCGGCGCGTTAGGCCGTTTCTGCCTAACGCTCAGCGGCGGGTGGCATGCTCTGACGAAGCGTGGGCATGCTCATGCTGCGTGAGGGCAGGGCGCCCCGTCACTTCAGGTTCGGCAAGCGGCTAACTCGCCGTCCGCTCGACGAGCCGGGCCAGCAGTGCTTTTGCCTGGCCGGTTTCGATCGCTTCGGCGGCGAGTTGGGCGCAGGCCGCCGGGGAGTCGGCCCGGCCAACGATCCACAGGGCCGCCGCGGCGTTGGCCACGACCACGTCGCGCGGCGGTCCCGGCTGGCCGTCCAGGATATCGCGGATCATCGCGGCGCTTTGTTGCGGACCGTCGACGAGCAGGTGATCGCGGGAACTCGTGGCCAGCCCGAAGTCGGACGGATTCCACTCGAACTCGCGCAAGCGCCCGCCGGAGGCCTCGGTCACGTGGGTCGTGCCGCCGACGGTGACCTCGTCCATGCCGTCGGCCCCGTGGACGACCAGCACCCGTTGCGCCCCCAGCATCAAGAGCGCCTCGGACAACAGCGGCCGCAGCTCCGCCTTCCCCACGCCCAAAAGCTGGAACGGGGCGCCGGCCGGATTGGCCAGCGGGCCGAGGATGTTGAAGATCGTGGGGATGCCCAGCTTCTTGCGGACTCCGGCGACGTGTTTCATCGCCTTGTGCAATAGGGGCGCGAAGCAGAAACAGATGCCCAACTCGTCCAGGCAGGCCTCGACGAGCGGGACGTCGGCCTCGATGTTCACGCCCAACTCGGCCAGCACGTCGGCCGCGCCGCTGGGGCTGGTCACACGGCGGTTGCCGTGCTTGGCGACCGGCGCGCCCGCCGCCGCGGTGACCAAGGCGGCGGCCGTGCTGATGTTGAACGTGCCCGAGCGGTCCCCGCCGGTCCCGACGATGTCGACCACGTCGCGGTGCCGCGTGCGAATCGGGGTCATCTGCTTTCGCATTGCCGCGGCCGCCCCGGCAACCTCGGCGACGGTCTCCCCCTTCTCGTGCAGCCCGACGAGCAGCCGGGCGATCTGGTCGTCGCTCGCTTTGCCCTCCATCACCTGCGAGATCGTCTCCGACATCTCCTCCATCGAGAGATCGTGCCCGGCCTCCACCCGGCTCAAAACCGCTTCCATCATTGGCTGGCTCCCCCCAATAAGTCCTGGACACAAGACGGCCCATTCTAGCCACCCGAGGCCCAAGGCGACAGCGCAAGGCGATTCCGGCGGTCGCGTGCCTGATCGGAGCAGTGGGGACGGCAAGCCGGCGCGGGGCAGCTTTCCCCAGGTTTCCCCTTGCTCGGCCCAGCGGCGCTACCTACAATCGTTGTGCATACGCAAAGTCCGCCAGCGACTTGAGATACGGGGAAACGGATGCCCAAGAAAGTGATCCTCGACGTCGATCCGGGGATCGACGACGCCATGGCGCTGACGATGGCACTGTTCGACCCGCGGTTGGAGGTGGTCGCCGTCACCGCTGTCGGGGGGAATGTTCCTGCGGAATTGTCCACCCGAAACGTCCAGGCGATCATCGAGCAGCTCGACCCGCCTCGTTGGCCGCGCGTGGGGGCCGCTTCGCCGCCGGATTACGGACTGCCGGTCGACGGGCGGCATTTGCACGGGATCGACGGCCTGGGCGGGGCCAACTTCGAGGTGGCCGAACTCCGCAGCCCGCACCCGGCCGAAAAGATCATTTGCGACGAAGTCCGCGCCGCCCCCGAGTCGGTCACTATCGTCGCGCTAGGACCGCTGACGAACGTCGCCCGCGCCTTTCAGCGAGACCCCGACCTACCCTCCCTCGTAGACCGGATCGTCATGATGGGGGGAACGGTCCAGGCGCCGGGCAACATCACGCCCGCGGCCGAGTTTAACATGTACTGCGATCCGCATTCGGCTCGGGCCGTCTTCCTGTCCCATCTGACCAAGACGCTGATCCCCCTGGACGTGACCAACCCGATCGTGTTGACGTACGATCTTCTCGACCAACTTCCCGACGAGACTAGCAAGGTGGGGGCCTTTTTGCGGACGATCCTCCCTCCTGCTTTCCGCGCGTATCGGCGGCAGTTCGGGTTGGAGGGGATTCACGTCCACGATTCGGTCGCGCTGACGGCCGTCGTGAATCCCGAGCTGTTCACCACCCAAGAGATGGCCGGCGACGTGGAGACGACCGGCGAGCTGACCACCGGAGCAACGCTCTTCGACCGTCGCCGGGTGCCGGCCTGGCGCCACAACATGGAGGTGGCCGTTTCGGCCGACACCTCTGCGGTGATCGCCGAGATCGTCCGCAGTTTGGTGGCCGCAGGCGCCCGAGCGGGGCGAGCCGAAGGAAGCGGCTAACCGCGTGAATTGAACTCTTCCCAGTCGCCCGCCGTGAGAGTCACGCGAAGTTCCTGCCGATCGCGAAAGATCACCAGCGGGACTTCCGTGCCGACTTCGGTCAGTTGCATCACGTCGACCAGGTGGCTGTCGTCCTCGATGAGAGTGTTACCCACCTTGAGGATCACGTCGCCCTCTTGCAGGCTGGCCGCCGTGGCGGGGGACTGAGGCCGGATGCCGTTGATTCGCGCCCCGACGAGTCTTGGGAGCCCCAGTCGGGTAGCCTCGGCGGGACCGAAGTTCACGTCGAGGTTCACCCCCAGGAAGGCCCGACGCACCTTCCCGTTTTCGACCAACTGACGCGCAACGAATGCGAACATGTTGATCGGAATGGAGAATCCGATCCCCTCACTACCCCCCGAGTTGCTGGCGATCGCCGTATTGATCCCGATCACCTCGCCCCTCAGGTTAATCAGGGGACCGCCGCTGTTGCCTGGGTTGATGGCTGCATCCGTCTGAAGGAAATTCTGCAAGCGGACGCCCGATTTCCCCAGTTGCAGGCCGCGACGCCCCTTGGCGCTGATCATTCCGTA
Organism: Planctomycetota bacterium; assembly: GCA_043824335.1. GTDB lineage: Bacteria > Planctomycetota > Planctomycetia > Pirellulales > Thermoguttaceae > JBDRTC01. Next base: position 9,158 of record JBDRTC010000555.1, read on the forward strand.
GGTGACCGAGTGGCTCAGCCCGAAGGGACTGCCCACGGCCAGGACGAAGTCACCGATATCCATGGAGTCGCTGTCGCCGATCGATGCGGCCACCAGGTCGGGGGCCGAGACGGCCATCACGGCCACGTCGGTTTCAGCGTCCTGCCACGTCCGCGCGGGATGAATCAAGCGGCCATCGGCCAGGTGGACGTCGATGTTCTCCGCGGAAGCGCCGTTGATGAGGTGCCGGTTCGTGAGCACGAAATAGCCCTCGCCGAACTGGACGATCACGCCCGAGCCGGCCTCTTCCACTTGATGGCTCCGCCCGAATTGCAGGGCGGTTCGTCCGGTCACGTCGGCCTCGATGTGAACCACGGTGGGGCCGACCAGCTTGACGACCGTCTTGACCACGGCGGTCTGGGCCTGGAGGATCTCGGCCTGACTCTTCAACAGGCTGATAAGCTCCGCCCGTTTCTCAGGCGAAACGGGTCCCCGCCGCTCGATCGCCGCTTGGAGCACGCTCTGCGCCACGGCGACGCGTGCCGCCGGCAGGCCGCCAAGCAGCCACAGGGCCAAGCCGACGGCGATCGGCGCGGCCAATCGCATTCTCGAATCGGGCAACGCTTCTCGGGCCATAGCTAGGAGACGTCCAACTCGATGTCGTTGATCGACAGGTCCGTGTCCTGGGAGTTGGTGTCCAACAGACGGCTCCAGTCGACGTCCGCCCGAGAGGGCGCCCCTTCCCGCTCCGCCTCCCGCTGGCACTTGATGCACAGCGTGGCGTACGGCAGGGCATTGAGGCGAGCCGCGGGGATGTTGCACGCGCAGATCTCGCAGACGCCGTACTCCCCCTCCCGCATCCGCGCCAGCGCGTTTTCGATGCGGGCCAATTCGCGGCTCTCCACCTCGGCAAGCTGGGAGCTGATTTCGTCCTGGACCGAGTCCAGCGCGGCGTCAACCACGTCGCCACCGCTCTGCGCCCTCAACTCCCTCAGCAGGCTGAGGTCCCCCGCCAGGGCCTTGCGCAACGCGTCGCGTCGCATAATCAAGACTTTGTGCATGTTCAAAATCGCTTCGTTGCGGTTTTTCATTGTCCCACCTAGATGTCCGATCCTGGCCGCGCTGAAGGATGCGCCCCCCTCAGATGAGCCGCTTTCGAACTCCTCTTCTCTGCTTCGGTTCAAGCTAAAATCTGGAAGCGCTGCTGCCGGATGTTCCGGGTTTCCCGGCCGCAACCAAACTATAGTACGCATCACGGCCCAAGCGGATCGAAAAAAAACGAAACTCCCTTGCCGGCCGCGGGTCTGGCCCCAACATTAGTTTACAAGTTGTTTTCTTTCAAAGGGTTATCTCCGGAGACGGGGCTCGGGACTCCCCTCCACGTCACCTCGGATTCCCCACCGGAGCAAGACACTTTCGGCCCAAAATCGCGCCTACCCCTTTATCGGATGGATCGTGCTGCCCAAAAAGGGCTAGTGTCTCCGCGTGTCGCTATCGGATAATCGACAAAAGCGGCAGAGATATACAGCCGTTTTTGCCAATCACTTCCCGGACGCTCGGGCCTGGTTTCCCCAGTTTTGACTGGCCGGGGCCCGCAAGCTAAATCCTCTAGTGGGTTTAGCCGCCCGTTGCCTGTTTCCCCCGGGCCCGGAGAGCCACCACGATAGGGTTCTCCTGGGCAACACAACCCCCTTTTGGCAGACGATACATGATTGGCGTGACCGCTCCTTC
>JBDRTC010000556.1:0-2700 GCA_043824335.1 Planctomycetota bacterium
TATCTTCAACGAGGGCACCCATGGCTCCGCAGGTACATTTGATTTGCCAAAACTCAACGCGATCAAAAGGCGAGTCGAAGACGGAATCATGTTCCTCACGGAAATTATCGGGGATGCCTGACAAAACGCTCAACCGGATCCGGAACAACGTCGCGCGTTCGCTTCGCTCATTAACGTCAACTCCCGGCTCGGTTAGCTTGGTCGTGATGTGCCAAGAACATCGCCGCTCTACTGACGTCTGCAGATGATTGATGAAGACCAGATTCGCGAACTGCTCCGAGTAAAAGGCAGATACCTCTACCACCGCGAGGGGCAGGAGCTCGAGTTCAAAGAGCAATTCAATCTCGCCGGTTTGGCGGACTATTTTCGTGACTTCGCGGCGTTCGCAAACAACCGAGGTGGCTACCTTGTTTTCGGCGTCAAAGACTCCCCCCGAGTTCCGAGCGGCCTCAGTGACTCATCATTGGAGCAGTTCGAGAAAGTTGATGCTGCGAAGATTACAGGATACTTGCTGGAAGTCTTCTCGTCCGATATTCGGTGGGAACAAGCCACCGTCACAATTGCCGACAAGTCATACGGCGTGTGGCGCGTCTACAAGGCGCAGACGAAACCGATCATCGCTAGGAAGGATGAAGGTAAAGACCAAGTGATCAAGAACGGTGAAGTCTATTATCGCTACGCCGGGCGAACACAGAGAATCCAGTTTGCAGAGTTGGAGAGCATCATCAATCACCGGGTCGAGCAGAATAATAACCAATGGCTTGACCTAATGAAGAAGATCGGCCGCGCTGGTCCGCAGAATGCGGCTATTCTGGATACAGAGAAATCACTCATCGAGAAGGATAAATCTCGCATTCTGGTGCTGGATGAGGACTTGGCCGAGAAACTGAAGTTCATCAAGGAAGGCGAATTCGTAAGGAAAGACGGGGCAGCTACTCTTCGGCTTGTCGGGGACGTGGTCCCTGTGGACAAGGTTGAAGTTGTGAAGAAAGTGAACGAAGACTTGCTCAAGGCCTACCCTTACACGGCTACTCAACTGGCTGATGCAATAAAGGCCGCGATTCCCAGCGTAAATCGCAACGCGATTTGGCAGGCGATCGCTGACAATGGCGTCAAACAGAATCGCGATTACGCTGCCTTTGTCTTTCCAAACATGTCGCGACAAGATCGATACGAACAGACGGGCAACGCAGGATCGGCACCGAGTATCTATAAGCAAAGAGCCGTAGACTTCTTGATCAACGTGCTGAAGACGGCACGCACGTAACCATGTATATGGCCTTTCAAGTCAAGTAGCGCGTACCGGTGGCTGTGGGAAATGCGTTTTCTTTTCCACGGGGTTTTCACGGAGCCCCTTCCGCCGTCGCGTCGGCCCGCACGCGGCTGAACTTTGGTCGTTATGCCGCAAGATCGAACCGACGCGCTGACACGAAGGTCACTTACACATGAAACCGAAGGTATACATCGAAACTGTATGTCGAAACGGCGGTTTTGAACCGGCAATCATTTGCACACCCGACGAACTCATGGAACCTGATAATGACAACGAATGACCCAATCGTTGCTGGAGTCCGCGCGGCACGCGACAAGCACGCGGCTCAGTTTGGCTACGATCTCAAAGAGATTTTTCGCGACATCAAGGCAAAGCAACAGGCATCCGGTCGTAAGTTTGTGAGGTATCCGTCGCGTCCGGCGGTCGCAACAACGACACCCACAACGTCCAACGAATAGCGGCCGAACATCTATCTGGCCTTCCAAGTCAAGTAGCGCGTACCGGTCGCTGTAGAAAAAGCGGCTTCTTTTCGTTTTCAGCGGGTTTTGACGGAGCCCCTTCCGTCGAGCCCGAGCGGAGGGCGTTGTGGTCTCGACTCGTGGCGATGCTTTTTCGTCGTGCTGGCGCGGGATTCGGCGGGGTCGTGAGACCCGCGCCGAGCGATGGCGGGAAAACGGGGTGGGGGCGTTATTGGGCAGCGGCTCGCCTCGTTAACAACCTGGGGCTCCCGAGTGAATTAATGGTCCGCCCATGAGCTACTTGGAAAACAACCTGACAAGGTCACATGTGATCGTGTTTGCGTGCATGCTCGGCGTGTTCACGATTCTGACGTTCCTGATAACCAACGCAGGGGTGGATAGGGGATCCGAGCACAGCGCCCGCGTCTTGCAGGCCACCGCCGGCACCATCACGGGCCCACTGACGGGCGCCATCGCCAGAGGCTTCCAGGGCTGCTGCCTGAGGTTCTCTCTCGCCGTAATGGCCTACTGTGCGCCAGTTCTGGTGATTGGAGTGCTGGCGCAGTTGATCCGCTTGCCGGGCAGGAAATGGATCCGCACAATGCGAATGTTCCTTTGGATTCTGGGATGGTTGGTTTGGTTCATGGGAGGCATCTTGTCATTCGGACACGCCTTGTCATGAGACGGAGAGAGGCGAACAAGCCAAGTGCAGGCGCCGGCTTATCGCCGCGCCTGATCCGCAGCGTTACCTATCGGACGAGACGGCGTCGGCCTGACCGAGTCGCCCCATGGTGCGAGCAAGGCACGTGATCTCAGTGGCGGCCGGAACGCTCGTTGGAGCGTTCCTATTCTCGCTGATCGGAGCGATTTCCGACCATGTCTTAATCGGCGCGACCATAGGTGCCGTGGTGGGCGGAGTCGTGTCGCTCGGAACGTGCTCGGGCTGGATTAGCGTTCCGACCACCGGCG
>JBDRTC010000557.1:0-9471 GCA_043824335.1 Planctomycetota bacterium
ACGGCCAGCACGGCACCTTGGACATGAGCCCGTGGAACGCGCCCAAGATCTCGGGCGCCGGAGCGGTCGAAAAGGGTGAGTTGGGGGCGGAGACGCCGGTCGAGCCGATCGAGACGCCCGACCACTTCCTCGACTGGCTCCAGTGCATCCGCAGCCGCGGCCCCTGCCGCGCCCCGATCGACGCCGGCTACCAGCACGCCGTGGCGGTGCTGATGGCCGTCCGCTCCCACGACACGGGCCGCCGCCAGGTTTACGACCCGGAAAAGCGAGAGATCCTCGACGGGTAGCCTGGTTGATACGCTGCATCCTTCGGGCGGGCGGCGCCCGTTCTATGGGCTTCCCGCCTACACGAGTGCAGGCCATGAAAGACATCTGGTACGCCGACAACCGTGACATTGTGAAATGGTCCGTGCTCCATCAGCTTGCCCGGCTGGAGGGTGCTGTCCGCATATTGCAGATCGCCTACTACAGGCCCAGCGGGTTCGCGCACATCCAACTCGACGGTCAAACCCATGACGTCCCTGATGAAGTGCTCGATCATTTCCGCAACATACGCAACATCACCACAGTCCGGTCGCCAGTCAGGACAACCGTCTTCGACGTGCCGTTCGAGAACAGAGCAAAGTACCACGAATCTGCGATTCACTTCCTTCTCGCCTTTGATCAGGAACGCTGTTTGGTGTTTCTCGACCCGGACACTGGCCTGGAACCGCAAAACAACCCTGGGCTGGAGCATGTGCTGGACGCGGAAGCACGCCAGGTGTGGGACTCTATGAAGACCGATGATGTGTTGGTCTTCTATCAGCATCAGACAAACCGAGCAGGACAACCCTGGATGGATCCCAAGCGAATTCAGCTTGCGGAGGCTCTCGGTGTCGATCAACACCGGGTTCGCGTCGGATATGCACCGGAGATTGCTCGCGATGTGGCATTCTTCTACATGAAGAAGCCATAGCAAGGGGAGAAAAGGCGAGAGAAGAGGTGTCGGGAAACATGTATGATTTTGCCTGCGAACACTGTGACGGCACCGTACGCGAGCGGCGAGTCGATCGCGAGGCGCTGCGGCACAAGGGCAGCTTTGTCATCCTGGAAAACGTTCCAATCGGCGTTTGCGAGAAATGCGGTGCGCGCTATTTCGACGCCTCGATCCTCCGCCGCGTGGCCGAGATCGGCCGTGGCACGATTCCAACGCAGCGAACCCTCCAAGTCCCGGTCGATCGATACGCACCGACCTGAAAGCCGACCGGGCAGTGAGTTTTTCAGGAGTGCGGGCTTGGCCTACCGCGCAGCGCGCCCGGCTGGTAGAATGTCGGCTAGAGCGTTTGGGATGGGTTGTTGGTCAGATCGCCTCTTCAAGCGGAGAAAGCAAGCGTGAAATTCATCGTGACAATTGATCGCGACGAGGACGGCGTGTGGGTCGTCGAGTGTCCGTCGATCCCTGGTTGCGTCAGCCAAGGGGGGACGAAAGATGAGGCTTTGGAGAACGTCAAGGACGCCATTACCGCTTGCCTTGCGGTCCGTTCGGAACGAGGAATGCCGCTGACGGTGGAAACACGGGAGGTGGAGGTCATCGCGTAATGGCACGGTTGCCACGATTAAGCGGACGCGAAGTCGTGAGGGTCTTTGAATCGCTCGGCTGGGAGAAAGCCCGGCAGAGTAGCAGCCACATCATCCTCGTTCGGGAGGGGCGTCCGGCGACGCTATCCGTTCCTGACCACAAGGAGGTGGCCACCGGGACGCTGCGGAGCCTGATCCGTTCCGCAGGGCTGACGGTGGAAATGTTTGTGGAGGCCGCGCGATAGGGCAGCAGGCAGCGCTCACCGCGGTAACGTCGGCCCCGAGGATCGCAGCAACCGCGTTGGCTTTCGCGTTGCCATGACGCTCACACCGTGAACCTCCAGTGGTCTCCGGAGGTACTGCCTTGGCCGGTCCTAAACCTCCTTCGGCACCACGTAGCCCTCCCGGTAGCTGGGCCGGTTGAGCATGGCGTCGGCTTCCTCGTCGTCGAGCACCTTTTCCGTGGCCGGGTCGAAGTTGAGGCATCGGCCCACCTGGTACGATGTGCGAGCCAAGAGGCAGAGCGCCATCGACTTGTGGCCCTCTTCGATGTCGGCGTTTAAGAGCTTGTGGTCGCCGCCGCGGATCGCCGTGAGCCAGTTGCGGAAGTGGGGGATGCTCTCCGTCTCCCAATCGAATTCCGACGCCTTCGAGGGCCCCGGCTCGCCTTTCGGCCCGAGGAACGTGTGGTAGCTGCTGTAGTCGGGGAAGATCATGTATCCCTCGCTGCCGAAGAAGATCGTGCCCACGGGGAAGTCGGGCTGCACGAAGGGGTACTTGTCGCGGAAGCCGGCTTCGCTGTTGGTGTACCAGGAGCGGTGCTCGTAGGTGACCATCGGCTTGGAGTCGGCGAAGCGATAGGTGATCGCCACGTGGGTGGGCGAGGTGCGGTCGTCTTCATGGACGTACTTCCCGCCCAGCGCGTTCACCTGGACCGGATGGGTGTCCAACCCCAGCCCGAAGCGGATGACGTCCAGTTCGTGCACCGCCTGGTTGGCAAAGCACCCGCTGGAAAGCTCGAGGTTCCAGTACCACCGCCGGTGCCAGAACTGGCTGTAGGGGCGCATCGGCTTGGGGCCCAGCCATTTGTCCCAGTCCAGGCCTTCGGGCACGTCGGTGGGAGTGGCCGTGCCGAGGTTGCCGCGGAGCTTGTAGTCGAGCCCTCGGGCCATGTAGAGGTCGCCGACGACCCCTTCCTTGAGCTTCTGTACTCCCTCCATGATGTTCGGGCTCGACCGGTTCTGGGTGCCGTGCTGGACCATCGAGTTGTACTTTCGCGCGGCGGCGACCATCTGCCGTCCCTCGAAGAGATTATGGCTCCCCGGCTTCTCAACGTAGGTGTGCTTTTCCGCCTGGCACGTCCAGATGGTGGAAAGGGCGTGCCAGCGGTCGCCCAGGGCGTTGGAGACGGCGTCGATCGACTTGTCTTCCAGCATCTTTCTCAGGTCGGGGTAGGCGGTCAGCTTCTTGCCGGCCAATTGCGGGTAGTTCTTTTCGACCGTATCCAGCTTGCTCTGGTCGCAGTCGGCCACGGCTACAATCTCGACGTTGTCGCTCTCGGCCATCGCGGCAAGGCAGGCCACGTGCGACCGCATCCGGCCGCCCAGGCCAACGATGCCCACGCGGATGCGGTCGTTCGCGCTTTGGCTGCTTCGGGCAATGGCGGGGGCCGCAATCATCGAAGCGCCGGCGACCGCGGCGGACGATTTCAGGAACTCACGTCGGTTCGAGTCGGACATGCTGAATCTCCTGTTGGCAGTCGGGAATGCTCGGTTCGGCCGTCCATCCTAACCAAAGCCCCCCGGCCTGCCAATGATTTCCCGGCAAGTTTGTTTGTCGTTTGGCCGGCTTCGTCAGACCGGGTCCGGCAACTCGTATCCTCTGCGCTTGGGGCGATCCAGGTAGCGGTTCGCCTCGTCGTCGCCGACGAACGTTTCCGTTTCGGGGTCCCAGCGGAGCTTGCGACCGACTTCGCGGGCGATGTTGGCTAGGTGGCAGACGCTGATCGAGCGGTGGCCGATCTCTACGTCGGCGTTGGGTTTCTCGCGGGTTTTGATCGAGTCGAGCCAGTTCTGGATATGGGGCCGGGCGATCCAGCCCGGGCCTTCCCAGATTTCCGCCGTGGCCGGCTCCGGTGGGTGCTTCACGAGATCGGGCGGGTTGGTGGTGAACTTGTTGCGGTTGATCTCGATCTTGGCCTCGTCGCCGACGAAGATCGCCCCGCCGTGCGGGCCGTTCTCCAACTCCAGTCGCACCAGCACGCCGTTGGCATACCGCATCGACACCTTGCCGTTGGGCCCTTCGGTGACCGGCCAGATCTCGACCGGGCCGCTCTCGCTCATCCCCAGGGCCCATTGCACCTGGTCGAGCCCGTGGGCGCCCCAGTTGGTCATTTCGCCCCCGGAGTACGACCGCCATCCCATCCAACTGAATTGGAGCTGCGAGTTGTAGGGTCTGAGGGGAGTTTGGGCGCACCACCGGTCCCAATCGAGTCCTTCGGGGATCGGCTGCTCGGGCAGGCCCGTGTATTGCCGGGGGCCCGGATAGTTGACACCCAGAACGGTGTGGACCTTGCCGATGCCGCCGCCGCGGACCAGCTCGCAGGCGAAACGGTTCATCTCCATGGTGCGCTGTTGGCTGCCGACCTGGAAGACCCGCTTGTACTTCCTCGCAGCGTTCACCAGCACGCGGCCTTCGGCGATGGTCAAGGTAAGCGGCTTCTCGGCGTAGACGTCCAGCTCGGCCTGGCAGGCGTGGATCGCGGGGAGCACGCGGGCGTGATCGGGGGTGGCGACGACGACCGCGTCGAGGTTCTCCTCGTCGAACATTCTTCGGTGGTCCTGGTAGGTGTTCCAGTTCGTGCCTTTCTGCTGGAGTGTTTCGATGAAGCGCTGGCGGTAGCAGTCGCTGATGGCCACGATTTGCCCATCGGCAGGCACGTGGTCCATGAGCTGCCTTGCCCGGCCGCCCGTGCCCACAAAGCCGATCACCACGCGGTCGTTTGCCCCGGGGCGATCGGGCGCCGCCAGCGCGCTTGCGGGGACGAAGTAGGGGGCCGCCGCGCCGGCTGCCAGGAGAATGCTCCGTTTGAGGAAACGGCGACGGGAGAGATTTCGCGAATGGTTCATGCTTGCGATTCCTCCGATGGTTGTCCGATTTGACCCGAGCTGACTTGCGAGGGTTCGGGAAGGGGACAGTCCCATTTTCCCTGCGGGAAAATCGGGACAGTCCCCGAGTCATTCCGTTGGTGCGGCAGTTGCACTGCCGCACCGCCTCGCGGCCCCTATAGGCGGCTGTCCAGGTCGCTGAGCAATTCCGCCAGGGGCGGATCGAGGGCGCCGTGGGCGTCGCGCATCGCGGAGAGGGTGTCGTGGCAGCGGCGCCAGCACGTTCCCGCCTCCGGCTGGTTGCCCGACTGCTCGTGAAACGTGGCCAGCCGCCCGTACGAGGCGACCAGGAGCTGCTGCCACTCGGGGTTTCCCGGCTCCTCTTCGGTGAGTTCCTGGGCTGCCTGGCGCGTGGCTTCGGCGAGCCGCTTGCAGGCGTCGATCGGGGCGTTGTCTTCCAGGGCGTCGAGGAGGTCGAAGTTGTAGCGACGGCAGAGCGCGCCGACCTGGTCCCGCTTGAGCTTTGGCTCAATCAGCAGCGAGGCGGTCCAGCCCAGGCCCTCGTTGGGCGTCTGGTTCGACCCGGCCAGGATATGATCGACCAGCGCCCGAGTGGCGCCGGCCAACTCCTCCTCGGGCAGCTCTCCCGAGTAGTAATGCGCGGCACGGAGCCGGTCTTCGCCGGCAATCAGGTGGACCATCAACTCCGTTTGCCGCAACGGATCCGACGCAGGGAGTGATTTGAGATGGTAGGCGATGCTCGTGTGGAGCCGCTGGGCGAGTTGGGGATCCCGCAGGTAACGTCGCCGGATCGACTCGCGGGTCCGCGCGTGGGCAAAATCCCATCCGCCGTCCGCACCGCACCGCGCCAATTGACCGCGAAACGCGCGGCGGAGCAAGGCGAACCTCAGGCCGTCCCAGGCCGGGCGCGGGCCCGTGGGCTCAAACAATCGGGTGACTTTGGGCAAGAGGACCTCGATATCCGACTCCCGCAGCCCGTTGCGAACCGCCGCGATCAGATTCGCAAACCCGCACGCCCAGCCGGCCCCCAAATGCTCCTGGTTGCGATCGAGTATCCAGCCGTAGAGGGCCTCGACGTCGGCGGGGAGCTTTTCGGCGACCTCCAGGATCAACCGGTCGAGCTGTTCCCGGGGCGTGCCGTCCGGCCGGTCGCCGTCTTGGGCGAGGTCGTCAGCGTCGAGGAGGTTCAACTCTTCCAGGGCCGATTCCAGCCAAAGCGGCATCCCAACCGCCGCTGCGCCGCCTGGCAAGTTCTTCGACGCCAGCACGTCGAGCACCTTGGGATTCAACTCGCGGTGTCCTCGCCGGCAGACGGCCTCGGCCATCTGGCAGACTTCTTCGGAGTCCAGCGGTCCAAGCGACACGATCCGAACGCCCGCGCGGCGCTCCAGCGATTCGGAGGCCATTCCCGGGACCGCCGTAACGATCAGCCGGACGTTTTCGGGCCACGGCTCGGGCAGCCAGGACAACTGCCGGGCTCGCGGCGTCGGTTCAAACTGGTCGAGCGCGTCGACCAACAGCACGACCCGCCGGGTCTCCGACGCGCGAGCGAGTAATTGGACAAACGCAGCTTCCACCTCCCGGCTCTTCGAGGTGTCGCTCGCCGGAGCGTCGATGCCCAGTGCTTCGGCCAATTGGAGCGTCCAGCGGCGGAGCATGGCGTCGACTTGAATCGACCGGGGGCCGATCCCCGCCGCGTGAGCCAGCAGAATTATGTCCTCCTGCTCGAGCGCGCCGTACAGACGGGCGAACAGGGCGCTCTTGCCGATGCCGGAGGCCCCGGTCACACACGCACCCCACGCGCCCGACTGGCCAACAGGCGAACGGGCCAGCTCGACGAGATCGTTGACGAGCTTCGCCCGGCCCACAAATCCCTTGCCGTGGGACTCGACGAACCGTTCCAGTAGCCACCGCTGTTCGTCCTGCCACGTGGGCGGCGGAAGATCGGCGTAGGCGCCGGTCTGGTCGTCCAGAACTTTCCAAAGGTCCTCGAGCACCATCCGGCCCAAATCGTCCAGCCCGGCGACCGTGTTGTTCTCGTCGTCCCACTCCGCCCGATAGTGGCGCACGCGGTCGGGCATTTCCCGCTCGATCCGCTGCTTCAACTCCGCGAGCTTCTCGGCATGGGGATCACCGGAGTATTCGGCGGCCACCTCCGGGGGCATCCGACCATAGTCGAGCGGCTCGCGGAAGTAGAAGAAGCACTGTTGCCGGCCCTCGGAATCGCCTTCGAGACCGAACTCGATCTCCAGGGCGACGTTGCTCTTGCCGGCCACGTCGGTCTGGAAACCCGCTTCCTCGACGGCGGCCTGCGCCCGATCCTCCGGAGGCACCCAGCCGTAGCGGTCGCCGAGAAGCACGATCTGCAAGGGCCGGGCGCGGTCGATCTCCGCCAAACAGACTTTCAGCGCCAAGCACTCAGCCGACGCCTGCGCTTCGGCCGTATCCCGCTGGACTCTCCGGCGCAGGTCGATGGGCTCTAACTGGTGATGCCGCTCGTGGAGCCGCTTGTCCAACTCGGGAAATACGGACGTACCGAGAGACTCCCGTTCCGCGGTCATGTCGCAAAACGGGCTGGTGACAAAGACGGGGCGGCGGCGCCAAACGGGAGTAACTACCATAGACCGTTCGTCTCGTGCCCCCGAAAGCAGTTTGCGCCGGAATTGGTGGGGATGCCAATCGTCCCACCATCTTGGCATCTAATCGCGTCTCTCGCTACCCCCTACACTGGAGGGTTTGCTGTGGCTCTGGCAGCACAGCCCTCGCCGCATCAGAGATCAATCTGGCTTTGTGCGAAGAGGCTATCGATACGGTCATCCTGCAACGTTTTCTTGTTTTCGTAGTACGTCAGCCATCTGAAGAACAAACCACACAACTTGTTCCCAAGCTCCGCTTGGGAACATTCCCTCCTTGCAGCATTGCTTTGCCCCGTTGGTTCGGCGAGTCGGCGAGACACAAGTTGGCGTAAATGCGGTCCCAAGCAGAGCTTGGGACCGAGGTTGTGCGCCTCTCATAGTGTGGCTTCAAATGGCTGAAATGTTGCCAGCTTACGAAAAAGCCCGGATCGTGCGGGCTAGCACCTCCGCCTGGCGCTGGGCCGCGTTCACGTCGAAGTAGTTGGTCTTCAATTGGATCACCCGAGGCTGGATTTCCTCCCACACCGGGCAGCGTACCTGGCCATAGTCGGGCAGGAAGCCGGCAAAGTGGGGGTATCGTTCGGGATGGGCCCTTGCCGCGTCGCTCAGGTTGGCGAACACCGGCTCGCGATAGACGGGCAGATAGGCCCCGTAAAAGCCGTCGCCGCCCAGCTCGACGAACTTCCGGCGAAATGCCGCCCAGTCGACGTCATCCCGCGCGATGCGGACCGTGTACGTCCAAAAGCTGTTGACGTAGCCCGGCGGGGTCTTCTGGGGAACGAGCCAGTCGCAAGCGTTGATCACTTCGGCAAGACACTCCGCCACGGTGGTTCGCATGGCCACCAATTCCTCCAGCCGCTCCAGTTCGCCCAGGGCCACGGCGGCGGCGATCTCCGGGAGGCGGAAGTTGTAGCCCAGGCTCGTGTGGCGCTCGAACGCAGGATGACAACGCAGCTCTTCGGCCACCACCGTGTCGCCCGGCTTGGCCGTGAGCGTCGAATAGCCGGCGGTTGCCGCCTTTCGGGCCCGGGTGGCGAGGTCTTCATCGTCGCAGACGAGGATTCCGCCGTCGCCGCAGGTCATGTGCTTCGACGCCTGAAAGCTGAAACTGGCAAAGTCCCCGATCGACCCCACCAGCCGACCTTTGTAGGAGCCCAGGAAGCACTGGGCGTTGTCTTCGATGACCGTCAAGTTGTGCTCGCGGGCCAGCCCCATGATCGGGTCCATGTCGGGCGCCAAACCGCAGATCGAGACGGGAATGATCGCCTTGGTCCGCGGCGTGATCTTCCGCCGGACGTCTTCCGGGCTGATCGTCCAGGTTTCCGGATCGACGTCGGCAAACACGGGAATCGCGTTGGCGTAGAGGGCCACCGTGGCCGTGACCGCCACCGTGTACGCGGGCACGATCACTTCGTCCCCGACCCCCACGCCGGCGGCCAGAAGCGCCGAGTGCATCGTCGCCGTGCCGTTGGCGTGCAGAATCCCAAAATTCCGCCCGAACCGGGCCGCAAACCGCTCCTCCAGCCGAGCGGAAACGCCCGGCGAACCGGCGTTGTGGAACCCAAAGTCCAACACCTCCTGGACATACTCCCGCGCCTTCGGCGCCACCCGCGGGATCATGGTCATCTTCGACATCGGCGACTGCTCCTAATTCCTCGATTGTTCGGACGCTGAAAGGCGGTGTCCGGCGTTTCCAATTCCCAGATGCCGTCAACCAGATGTTCTGCTCAGCGGTTACCCAAGTCAACAGCCACGGGCCGAATTTCCGCCGACGAATCGGGGGAAACCTTGCCGACACGATGCGTTGGCCCTTTCCTCCGCCCGCGTAACCACCTCGTGCTCGATGATGGGCCAGGCGGCCGGGATCACCGCGGCACTCGGCGCAGAGCGAAACTGTGATCCCCGCCGGATCGATCCGGCCGATGTCCGCCGGATCGTCGAGAGCCGGGGAGCCGACTTGGCCGTGTAGTACCGCATGACAGTCTCTTTTGTCGGTTGGGTGCCACTGGCGTTTCGCCAGTGCTGCCAGCTATGCACGGGCAAGATGCCCGTGGCACCCACTAATCGAGATGTCATGAGGTAGTAAGGGCCCGTTGAACAATAAAGGAGGGTTGCTCGCGGGCATCCGGCCCGACAATCCGGTACGAGCA
>JBDRTC010000558.1:0-12900 GCA_043824335.1 Planctomycetota bacterium
GTGGTCGATCAGGTGTTCGACGCGATGATGACCGCCATGGAGCGGGCCGGTGCCGTCCGGCTCGGCGCCTCCGAGGTCGACGCCTTGACGAGAGTCGCCATCAGCACCGTCGGCGAAGGCGACGAGAAGCACGACGTGCCCGCCCGCGATTTCCTGGGCAAGGACCCCGCCGTGCTGGCCGCGGGCATCGGCAAGACCGTTTCGCCGGAAGTGGAATTGCTCTACGGCGAAACCGACGAGTCGAACCCCTTCGTGCCCGTCGAGCAGATGATGCCGTTCGTGCCGTTTGTCCGCGCCCGGAACGTCGACGAGGCGATCGACATGGCCCACCGCAGCGAACACGGATTCCGGCACACGGCGATGATCCATTCGACCAACGTGAACAACATGACCAAGATGGGCAAGGTGATGGACACCACCTTGTTCGTCAAGAACGGACCAAGCATGGCCGGCCTGGGGCTCGGCGGCGAGGGATACCTCTCCTTCTCCATCGCCACCCCAACCGGCGAAGGCCCCACCACGCCGCTGAGCTTCACCCGCGAACGCCGCTGCTCGATGATCGACAACTTGCGGATCCTTGGAAAGTAACATGATGTCAGGCCGCGTCATTGGAACCGCCACGGCAACCTTGAAGCACCCTTCCATGGAAGGGTGGCGGCTGCTGGTGATTCAACCGCTGTTGGCCGACGGCCGTTCGCCCGACGGCGATCCGCTGCTGGCCGTCGATCGCCTGGGGGCCGGCAGGGGAGAGACCGTGATAATCTCCAGCGACGGGCGCGGCACCCGTGAGCTGCTCGGGTGCGATGCCACGCCCGTCCGCTGGGCGGTGATAGGAATTTCCGACGGATGACCGAGCCCTTGATCGACGTCGACGAAGTCGTGCGCGAAGTGCTCGCGACGCTCGGGGCTGCGCCAAAGTCGCCAGCCGTCGCCACTCAGACGAGCGGCGCGGGCGACCCCAGCGGCTCCCCGGCCCCGCCGAGCGAGCGCGACGGTGTTCTGGAGGTCGGCGGCCAAGTGGTGACGATGGCCGAGTTGGAGGGACGGCTTGGGGGAATCAAGCGAGTTGTGGTACCCGCTGGCTCCGTTGTCACACCATCGGTGCGTGACGAGCTTCGCCGAAAGAACGTCTCGCTGGTTTACGGTCAAGCTGAGGCAGCGGCCTCTGGCGGCGGCGTTCGGCTGGCGATGATGGTGCTTGGTTCGCGCTACGATCCTGGTTTGTTGGCGCGAGCCTTGGAGGGCGAGGGCATCGACGTCGACGCGCGCCAGGCAGACTGTCTGATCGCCGCCACCGACCAGTTGGCCGGGGAGCTTTCCAGACCGGACACGCTCGGCCTCGTATTGACCAGGTATCCGGCGGTCGCCCTTTGTTTGGCGAATCGCCACCGGGGGGTTCGAGCCGTATGGGGCGTCGACGCCGCCACGGCCGCCTCCGCCGCGGCATCCGTCGGGGCCAACATGTTGGTGATTGACCCCCAAACCGTGGGCTTCTTTCAGCTACGACGGATGGTCGGCCGCTTCTGTGAAGAGGTGCCGCGCGAGTGTCCGGAATCCATTCGAGAACGGTTGGGGTGAACAGACATGCGAATCGGTGAAGTCATCGGCACGGTAACGCTCAACCGCTCGCACCCCAGCCTGACCGGGGCGCGGCTGAAGCTGGTGGTGCCGCTGGGGCTTGCGGACCTTCTCACGCCAGGCGGCGAGCCGGCCGAGGATCTCGTCGTGTACGACGATCTGGGAGCCGGTATGGGGAGCCGAATCGCCTTCAGTGAAGGGGCCGAGGCCGCCCAGCCGTTCTATCCCGAGATGAAGCCCGTCGACGCCTACGATGCGGCCATCCTCGATACGCTCTCAGTCGAGGCGCCGAAAAACGATTAGCAGGAAATCCAACCGCAATCCAAATCGCGAGAACCAGATCATGGTCCACCTTCACAAGATCAAACAGGAGATTTGCGAGATCGGCGATCGCCTCTACAAGAAGGGCTTTGCCGCCGCGAACGACGGAAACATCAGCTGCCGGACGGGCGAAAATGAAGTCGTCTGCACGCCGACCCTGATCACCAAGGGCTTTATGAAGCCCGACGACTTGTGCGTGGTCGACATGGAGGGGAACCAGCTTTCCGGCCGCCGGCAGCGGACGAGCGAGGTGAAGCTGCACCTGGCGATCATGAAGGAGCGCCCCGAGGTGAAGGCCGTGGTCCACTGCCATCCGCCCCACGCCACCGCCTTCGGCATCGCCCGAGAGCCCATCCCGCAGTGCGTGCTCCCCGAGGTGGAGATCTTCCTGGGCGACGTGCCAATCGCCAAGTACGCCACCCCCGGCAGCGACGAGTTCGCCAGCACCGTGCTCCCCTTCGTCCACAAGGCCAACGTGATGATTCTGGCCAATCACGGCACCGTGAGCTACGGCGACTCTGTGGAGCGGGCCTTCTGGTGGACGGAGATCCTCGACGCCTACTGCAGAATCCTGATGTTGGCCAAAGGGCTGGGGCGCATCAACTACTTCAGCGAGCCGGAGACCCAGGCGCTCTTGGAGTTGAAGGGGAAGTTGGGCTACAAGGATCCGCGAACAGAAGCCGAAAACTGCGACCTCTGCGCCAACGACACCTTTCGCGAAAGCTGGAAGGAGACGGGCGTCCGGCCCCAGGCGTTCGAGCCGCCGCGATTCCGAACCGCCCAAGCCGCCGCCGCGGTGCCCAAGTCCAACGGCTCCCAAGCCACACCGGATCAAGAGATCCTGATTCAGGCAATCACCGATCGGGTCATGGCCGCGCTGAACGGGTCTTCAAGCTAAGCGGGACGAGGAAAAGCCTGCAAAGTTGGGTGCCACTGGCGTCTCGCCAGTGCACGGGCAAGATGCCCGCGCACCCCAAAAGACCGTGCAGTCTATAGTCCGTCCCGCTTAGGACGGCGGATCACCCGCGCGGTTGAATCCCCTTGACCCAATCCCGGAACGAACGAATCCAGGTGGTCTCGTCTGTGGCATTGCGGCGATCGAGGAATCGCTCCAATTCTTCCAGGGGAAGAAAGGGGAACGCGCCGCTTCGGTCTTTCCGGCCGTAGCTTCCGTCGGCGTCGAGTTGTTCGACTCGCAGCCGGGCTCCGTCGTAGCGCCATACCTCGGGCACTCCCAACGCAGCATAAACTTCCATACGGTCCAGCAAGCTTGTGGTAATTTCCACCTCGATGACCAAATCCGGGGGCGGATCAACGGCCAGGTCGATCTGGTCTCGGCCGCGCACCCGCGGTTCGTTGGCCACGTAGTAGCTCTCGTCCGGTTCGAGGCCGCGCTGCTTCATCTGGCTCTTGAAGGTTGTCGAGCCTGCACTTCGGATGGGAATTACCAACTCCTCGGTCATCGCCTCGATCATTCTGCCCAACAGCCTCTTCAGACGTTCGTGTTCATCGGACGGCGACATGATTTCCAAGTTCCCTCGATCATAGGTAAGCTTGGTGCCGGGAAGGTCGACGTCGGCGAGAATCGCCTCATACGTGGGCCAGGTGATCCCGCAAAGCAACACCCGGCCCGCCGCATCTTGGCTTGCTGCAAGGGCCATGAGGTTGCGCCCCCAATGACAGGGTCAGGTTCTCTATCACGAACCGCCGGCTCACGCCAAGTCGCGGTCCTCAAACAACAGCAGCGCCAGGAGCATGGCCGCGAGGCTGTAAAAAAAGCAATAGACGGCGGTCATGCCCAGATAGACCAGCGGGACGACCTGCCCGGTGGAAATGGCCGTTTCCATGTTGAAGTAGGCCAGTCCGGGCAATATGGCCGCCAGGAACCTGCCCACGAAGGCCACGATCGCAAATTCCCCCAACGCCGAGTCGACCAAGAGAGGCACCAGGTGCCCTAGCACGTAGATCGACACACAGATCACAAGATTGGCCATCATCGGCAACCGGGTGGAGATTGCCACGCTGATCGAGGCCAACACGACGGCCTCCATGAAAGAGAGTGTCAACCCCGGCAAAATCTGGACCATCTCCGCCTGGCACTCTTGCGTCGTGGGATCCCCCGAGGACGATTCCCGGGCATCGTACACCACCTTGTACGAGACGCTGGAAAGAAAAAACGCGCCCAGGATGATGAACAGGATCACCACCGGCCCGATCACCCCCAGAAACTTCCCCAGGATCAACTTCCAACGACTGATCGGCTTCGACAACAGCGTGAGTGCAGTTCGCCCTTCGATCTCCTCGGAGATCGACACGCTGGCCGTCCACACGGCCAGGATGATCGCCAGGATCTTGATCAGCGTCAGACCCTCGGCCTTCAACATCTTGATGTCTTCCCCGAACGTGTTGTACGGGATGAAGGGGAAAAGGAGGATCGCGAAAACTCCGATCGCCAGGAGCACGTAGAACAGCGGCTGGGAGAGGGCTTCCTTGGTCGTGGTGCGGGCGATGGCCGTGACTTTCGGGGCCAGCAACTGCAAGACTTGCAGCAGGCAAAACAGGGCCGCTGCCGCCGCGAGGACTCCCACGGCCACGACCCACAGGGGTTTGAGCCAGGTGGTGGTCGCCGCCAAAAGAGCCAGATTTCCTACTGCCAGATGCATGTTTTCGTCCCGCCTGCGAGAGTCTGCTGTTTACCGCCTGCCCAAACGCGCATAGCCTGCCTTGGATGTCCCTACGATGAGCGAACCACGTTGGTTCTCCCGGGGCTCCCTATCAGTGTCGGATCTCGAAATGATAAAGCTGGCCGGTCGCCGGACCGACGCTTTCCTGCTCGTCGTCAATGTAGCGGCCCATCGCCGCGCGAAGCGTGGCGCGAAACCGCCCCAACTCCTCCGAAGGGCCTTCAGCCACCAGTAAGACCCGGCCGTCGGGCAGGTTCCGGACGAAGCCGGTCACGTTGAACCGCGCGGCAACTTGCCGGGTGGTATAACGAAAACCGACCCCCTGAACCCTCCCGCAATAGTGGACTTCGTGTCTCTCTTGACCCTCTATCCCCGACACGGTTTCGGGCCCTCGGAAAATCTTAGTATATCGCGGATTTGGTCGCGTTTCCAGTGGGTTCCAGTAACTCCCCAAAAGAGTGCCTTCGCGGCGTTTTCTCGTCTTGACCCGGGCTGGTGCATCTCCTACTCTCCTGCCCCCCAATGTCAAGTGAGGTCGATAAGATGCCCCGAATTTCGCCAGGCACGGTGTTCTTGGCCTCCCTCGTGACCGCGTGGCTCGCAGCGTCCATACTACGAGGTCAGCAACAGGCCGGACCGGAACCCAGCCCTAACGAGGGGGTTCTTGTGCTCCGAAACGGCAGCTTGCTGCGCGGCGAGATCACCCAAGTCGGGGATCGCTACGATGTGGCGGTCGATGGCGGCCGGATCCAGGTCAGGGCGAGCAACGTTGAGTTCCGCTGCCAAACGCTGGACGAGGCTTACCAGCGCAAGAGGGCCTCTGGCCAGCCGGGAGATGTGCGGGTGCACCTGGAGCTGGCCCAATGGTGCCAGAGGCACGGACTCCTGAACTCCGCCGTCCGGGAACTGGGCGAGGCGAAGGCGCTGGCTCCCAACCACCCCTTGATCCCGTTGGTGGAGCGACGAATTCAGATGTCGCTCTGTCGACCGGAAAAACCGGAAAAGATCGACGAGCCCGCGAAGCCGGCGGACCTGCCCCCATCGCCCGACGACCTCGACCGCCTGGTCCGCGGCATGCCGCCCGGGTCCGTGGAAATGTTCACGCAAACCGTCCAACCCCTGCTGGCGAACGCCTGCTCCGCGGCCGGGTGCCACGGGCCGCACACGGAGAGCGAATTTCAGTTGCTCCGAATCCCCTCCGGAAGACCACCCGGCCGGCGGCTGACGCAACGGAACCTGCACAGCACGCTTGAGTGGATCGATCGGGAGGACCCTGCGGCCAGCAAGCTTCTCACCGCTCCGATCCAGGCGCACGGCTCGGCCAAGGCGGCCATTTTCACCGATCAGCAAATGGACCGCTACCAGCAGATCGTCAACTGGGTGTACCTGGTCACGCAGAAGCCCTATCCGGTCAGCGCGGTCTCCTACGAGGCCAAGCGGCAATTGCCACGGCAGGACAAGCCGCCCTGGTCGGCGTTTCCCGTGGGCGATACCGTTTCAGGCTATTCCGCCAACCGCGGTTTTCCGGGAGGCAGTGGTAATGGCCCCGTTCCTGCCCCCGAGGCGCCGCCTCCGAGCGGCCAGTTCGATCTGGGACCGGCCGGTCTTGGGTCCGGCGAAACATCGACGATCCCAAGCCCCACGAACGACGGGAACTCGGGTCTCCGGCCGTCGGCGCCGATCGATCCGTTTGACCCCGACGTCTTCAATCGTCGCTTTCACCGCTGATCTATCGGTATGACGTCGCCGTTTGTCGCTGCGCGATCTTGTACGTTTTTGCCGACGTCGGGGTATTCATCGCGGTCGTAACGGTGCTCGCGTGCTCACCGTCCGTGCGACTAGGTTCTGCCTGCACTCATCGATCGCGCGCTCCAAATCGCCGTGGGTGAACCGGTCCAAGTACGTGCCGCAGCCAACCGAGGAGGGTACGGGAAACTCGAAGCGTTCGCCATTCTCAAACATGCGGGCAAAGTTCTCGGACCAAATCCGGTCGCAATCGATGAAATCAGCCCAGCCCACGAGATCAAGCCGATCGAAGCACGCAAGGATGCGGTCGCAATCCTTGGAAGGGAGGATCCCCAGTAGGGTCGCGAGATGAAGCGCAACACGGATCTCGATTGCGACGGCCTCACCGTGGGAAATGTGGAACGCGCATTCGCTTTCCAACTCGCGGCTGAACACATGTCCGAAAGAACGAATGGACCGTCCGTACCCGTGGAACCGCTCGTCCCACCTGAGTTTGAGGAAGAGTTCAGCGGATCGCCACACAAACTGCTCACCCCTTTCGCTCTGGAATTGCTCCCTGATCATTTGCCGGCCTTCGGACTCCAAGTCGGCAAACAGTTCGGCGTCACCGACGATCGCGACCTTGAGCATTTCCGTGACGCCGTCGAGCAACGCTTGGCGGTTGAGGGTGCTCAGGAAATCCGTGTGGATCAACACCGACGAAGGTGGACAATACGTGCCAAGTTGGTTCTTTCTGGTCCCCACATTGACCGCATTCTTCGGGCTGATGGATGCGTCGACGGCCGAGATGAGCGTCGTGGGCAGCGTTACGCATTTGAGGGTGCCGCCGCGGCGCCACGTCGATGCAATGAACCCACCAACGTCCGTCAGCGCGCCGCCGCCCACCAGCAGGAGCACGTCGCCGGTCCGCGGGTGATGAGCGGCCAGACTGTTCACCACGTCCCCGACCGACTCCAGGCTCTTGTGCTCTTCACTCAGCGACCGCTGAGGCAGGACGGTGCAGGTGTACTGGATTAGGTGGTGGCCCAGGTAGCCGAGCAATGGATTGCCAAAATGATGAAAGGCGCTGGGACTGACCAGGATGTGAACCGTGTAATCGTTCGCGCCACCGGCGGCATCGAGGTACAGCTTCAGCGTCCGGTCGCTGAGTTCCAGCAACCGAGGCGCACGGACGACGTCGTATGCCGGCAGCCCGCCCTTCTCAACAACCCGGAGCCGCGAATTGCCCACCGGGTCGGTACTTGCCTGCACGCCGGGCCTCAAGTCCTTTTCGACCGCATCGATAGGCATCGCTTCGAGGGAATCAACACGACTCGTTCCCGCGTTTTCGTCGTTCATCTTCTTTGGACCTTTACAAATGAAGGTTCCTCTACGTGTGCGATTTTGGCTTGGCGATCAGCACGCCCACGTCAGCCTTCCACAGTGCCTCGAGACATTCCCTGTAGGGTTCCTCCTTGATTCGGGCATCCGAAATCACCAAGTCCACGTGTTGCGGAGAAACCGCGCAGAACGGGAAGGCTGAGGATCTTTCCTTGCGGCACTTGCTGGCATCCATCAAGACGACCCGCAATGTGCTGTGGTGCAAAAGCGCACTCTTGGTGTTGCCTTCCTCCTCAGAATCGCAGTGAAACCCCTCCAATTCCCGGACTGTCTTTCCGCGAACGTGAATCTTGTAGTTGTTCAAGGAGGTCGTACCCACAAGAGCGGCATCCAAACGAATTCTCCACGCATCCAGGGCCCGCTGGGTCAGCTCTCCGGTAAACGCGGCCGTAGACTTGCGGAGTCGCCCTCCTACGACGATGACGCCGATGTTGGTGTCGGTGCTTTCCAAACCTCGGGCAATCCGAGGGCAGTTGGTCAGGATTGTCAGTCTGGTCAGCGGTGATTCCGGATTGGGGATCTCTGCCTCCTCGCACAAGACTTCGGCCAGACGGGCGGTAGTTGTTCCCGCGTCAATCGCGCAAGTACGCGAGTTCTTCCTGAAGTAACTCTCAAGTTTTTCCTTGATCGGCGCAACCGTGGCCGGGTTGGCGCCGTATTCCGTGGCGCTTGCGTCAAGCATGCTGAAGATATCAAGTTCCGTGTATCGCCCCTTGCTCGGGGGCCCCAGCAGGATGGCGGCCGCGAGTTCCGCGATCTCTTCCTTTTCCCGCGGGGACTGCCTCAGCCGCAATTCGTAAGTGTAAGTGCTGTTGGGAAACGATAAGACAAACTTCCCCTCGCCCTTGGGACGCACGATGAAAAGACCGTGACGATCGAAGTAGTCGGCGTCCTCCTTCAAAGACTGCGACGAGATAGGCCAAGGAGGATTCTGCTTGGCGGCTTCCTCTTCAATCTCATCATCCGTCAGTTCGCCCCGGTTCTCGACTTCGCGCCGGATGTACGCGCGACGCCGCTTTGCAAGGTCACGCCGAAGAGCCGGTTTGGTTTCTTCCAACATGAGCTACGCCTCCGATATCTGGACCTTCCCAAGTGTTTGCCTGGTCTCCTGATTTCCAGCTGAAAACCACCCTCTCCATAAGGCCAGCATAGGCAATCAGGGCCAACGTATCCGATTGCGACGAAAATACAAGGCTCCCGGATAAGGTTTTTCCCAAAAACTCGGCATAGCCCAGCTCCCGTCTCGGGCGGGCACTCAGGAGATGCGGCCCGAAAAGGCGAGACTGAGGTATCGGCCACGGCGTGCGGACGGTCAAATAGCACACTCGCCAGAACCTGGGCCCGGCAAGGCTTTCGATACCACCCATCGGTGCTGGAATTCCTCCGCGGTGCTGGGTGGTGACGAGCGACGGCCCACGCCGTCTGCAAGTGCCATCCCAACACGCGGCAAGGGCTGCGCCCACAGAGATTCCGCGAGAGCCCCTCCTTTCGGGGAACACAGAGCCGATCCCCGCCAGCCTAAATGGCCAGCTCGATCTCTCCCGAGCCCAGCGCGCGGAGAAAGTGGTGATTGCTCCGCAGGAGGTCGGGGAGCCGGGCCATCTCTTCCGGCGTGTACCAGTGGACCGACTCCACCTCGGCCGGATCGGGAGCGAGCCGGGCGTCGGGCTCCAAATGGCTAAGCCACCAAGACAGGTGTACCTGCCAGGGCGTCACACTTTGCCAGATCCGCCGCTCGGGCCGAACGGTCACGCCCAGTTCCTCACGAATCTCGCGCACCAGTGCGTCCTCTTCGGACTCGTCGCCTTCGATGGCTCCGCCCGGGAAGCAAAGGGCGCGGGGCGCCACGACGAACCGCGAGCGGCGGATCACCAGGAGGCATCCGTCGCGGACCACCACCGCCACCGCGCCACGGCGAACGGAATCGTCAGCAGGTTGAGACATCCAGACTCTGCAAAAACTCTCGATCCGCTCAGGCGTCGAGCGTGTATCCTTCGCGGTATTCGGGCTTGATCAGCGTTTCGAGGCCCTCGACGTTCGTGGCCTTCAGGTTCGCGGAGTCCCACTGGATCTTTTCGCCCTGCCCCTCCTCGGAAGCCAGCCAGACGGCCAGATTTCCCGCCACGACCACTTCCGCCAGGGGACCGGCATAGTCGGGGAAGTTCGACATCGCCGGCTCACCGCCTTTGATCGCGCGGGCCCATTCCTCGAAGTGGCCGGGCGACTGGGGAAACTCGACCTCGGCCGCTTCGGCGCCGGCCATCAGTTCCGTGTAGCCCCAGAGCTTGCCCTTGTCGCCGATCACCAGCTTGCCGCTTGCGTCCGGGGGCTTGCCCTCGCACAGCTCCTGGGAAGGCTTCTTGCCCCCATCGTACCAGATCAGCTTCACCTCGGGGCGCCAATCGTTGGCGGGAAACTCGTAGGTGACGATCGACCACTTGGGGAAGCTGTCTTTGTTGTGGCCCGAGGTCTCGGCCTGGATCGAAATCGGGTTGCGTAAGTCGAGCCCCATGAAAGCCATGTTGATCTCGTGGCAGGCCATGTCGCCCAGCGCGCCGGTGCCGAAGTCCCACCAGCCGCGCCAGGCAAAGGGGTGATATCCCGGGCCGTAAGGCCGAGTCGGCGCAGGGCCGAGCCACAAGTCCCAATCGAGGTTCTCCGGACACTCCGCCGGTTCCGGCCGCGGCCCGCCTTGCGGCCAGATGGGCCGGTTCGTCCAGACGTGCACTTCGCTGACCGTGCCCAGCACGCCGGCACGCAGCCAGGCCGCCGCACGCCGCAGGTCGCTCTCGGCCGTGCCTTGATTGCCCATCTGGGTGGCGACCTTCTTCTCACGGGCGACCTGCCCCATCAACCGGGCCTCGTAGACAGTGTGAGTCAAAGGTTTCTGGCAGAAGCAGTGTTTGCCCATTCGCATGGCCATCAACGCGGCCGGGGCATGGCAGTGATCGGGCGTGCTGACGGTGACTGCGTCGATGCTCTCGCCCATCTCCTCGAGCATCTTGCGGAAGTCGGTGAATCGCTTGGCGCCCGGGAACCGGCTCTCCCCTGCGGCGTTCAGCCGGCCTGCGTCGGCGTCGCAGATGGCGACCATGTCGCCGTGGCGGCCGGCGTCGGCCGAGTCACTCGACCCCTTGCCGCCGATGCCCACGCTGGCCATGGCGATGCGCTCGTTGGGAGAGTCGCTCTCCTGGGCCTGGACGCCCCCGGCGACCCAGTAACCGATCCCAATCGTGGCGCTGGTCTTTAGGAACTGACGGCGGGTTGCGCTGTGTGGCATGTCAATACTCCTTGGCTTGCATTGGAGCGGTGAGGCGGGGGCTGCGGTGTTTTCGAGCAGCACGATCGACAGAATAGGCGGCCAGGCGACGCCTTTCAAGAGTCCTGCGCGTCGGAAAAGTCGGGAATCGCCAACTGCACTCCAAGCGGTATACCCCGCTGCTCCAACTGTTTCGGCTCTTAAAGCCTATCCGAATGCTGCCTCCCCTCGCGCCGCTTGCGGTTGGGTGGCACTGGCATCTCGCCAGTGTCGCATCTCAAGCACTGGCGAGAC
This sequence comes from Planctomycetota bacterium, assembly GCA_043824335.1. Lineage (GTDB taxonomy): Bacteria > Planctomycetota > Planctomycetia > Pirellulales > Thermoguttaceae > JBDRTC01. The sequence continues at coordinate 11,263 of JBDRTC010000558.1, forward strand.
GCCAGAGGCACCCCCAAACTCGAACTTGCAGGAGCACTGCGGTTTCGGTTCTCAAAGCATCGCCCTCGTCGCAGGCACAAATCGGCGGTGCCCGGCGGGAAAAAGCGCGCAACCCGAGGCGCGGCCAGAACTGGTCTTGAGGCCTGCTTTCAACCTGTTATCATTAAAGAGGTTGCGCGGACAAATGCGCTCCCGAAAACGGCCGAATCGGGCCGTTCAAGTTCTCCGGCCGGACGCCGATAAATCGTCGTAACCAACGTCATATAAAGGCTTTACGTTGACATCTTTTGTTGGACGGGAAATGCGGAATTGGAGACAAATTGCAAGTGCTTTCTTATGCAAGACTTACGCCGATCGTCCCCGGTCACCCCCCGTTTTTCCCGGGACCTGCCGCATAGGCACTTACCCTGGGATCCCAAGGCACTCACCCGCTGACCTCAGTGCATCCACCTCGACACCCGACGGCAACTGCCATGGGATCTCAGGGTAAGTGCCCACCCGTAAGTGACCGGTGCGGAATCCCCATTCGGAGCCAAAAGCCGGGGCTTGACCACCCCCTCGCGCAAAGGGATAAAGAGCATCGGGCAGCCACGCCAAGGCCCCACCCGGCCATGGCCAAAGCGCTTGATTGACGGGAAAGCAGAATGTCCCCTTTTTCGTCCGGAGAAAACCGTTGGTCGGATTCTGCGCCCACGGAAACCTGGGCGAAAGCCCAAATTATCCAAACGTCCAAAATGAGGTTCATCCGGCGGAAGCGTACTTCGGCTTCTCCGCAGGGGAGTACCGGTGCCTCTTATATGTTCAAAGATGCGCCGAAGCCCGTGGTTTTCTTCGAGTTACGACCGTCCGGCAACAGAGAAGAGGCACCGGTACTCCTGGTGTGTGCCTTCCACGTACGCAAATCCCGGATGAACCCAAAATGAGTTCGTGTCCGCGGAATTGTTGATTCCCCCATCGTTAGCCCCCCAAGGGGTATTCTGCGCGCCTAAGAACGCGCCCTCCGACCGGGGCGGTCTAATGGAAAAGCGGAGGGTGGAGGAATCGAACCCATCCGGCAGAGCCGGCCCCTCACTCGGCTTAGAACACCGATGCGTCACCAAGCCGCGGGCCACCCTCCGATGCCCTGGGCGGGCAGGTTGCGAGACCTTCGACCGGTACTGGAACCTGCCCGTTTGTTTTTGTCTCGGGCCGCCCAGTCGGCCCCTCGACTCTTCTCATGGCGTCCTCCCGTAAACGGGTCATCTGAGAATTGGTGATACCCGGTTGATACTCGGCTGCCTAAGGGCCCCCGCTGTCGCAAGCAGGTGTCAAACGCTTGTCATATCCGGAGTCTAGCAGGCGGAGGCCGAATCTCATTGACGTGTGACGTCTCTATGTTTAGGCTTCAGAAATGCACGACTTGTCTTGCCAGCACTGCAAGAAGCCCTTCCAGGGCAAACGCCCGCAGGCCAAATACTGCGGAGACTTCTGCCGACAGCAGGCGTACATCGAGCGGCGCGCCGCGCGAATCGAGGCGGAACGGAAAGAGAAACCCCCGGTGCAGCCGTACTGTAGAGTCTGCGGCCGAACGATCCCGGCGACCCGACTTGGGCGGGCAAAGAGGAAAGACGCCGAGTTTTGTACGCCAGCGTGTAAGCA
>JBDRTC010000559.1:0-4092 GCA_043824335.1 Planctomycetota bacterium
AGAGCGCTTCTGTTCTCGTTCCGTTGGATCTTCGGGACGCCCGATAAACAACTGAAGGTGTCCGGGAATCCAAAGTCCCGTTGGTTCGGCAGTTGTACTGCCGAACCTTTTCGGGCCACGTTGGTGCGGCAGTACAACTGCCGCACCAACGGAGGTTCTTAAACGGAATTCCCGGACACGCCCCCCGATCGGACGGTGCCCCTCGGGCGCTTGGGCCCGGACAGGCCGTGTCAGGTGCCTCGAAGGCTGGTATACTGCCGGCCGGTCGCACTCCTCCCCCATGGGAAGCTCGCCGTCATGAGCCAACCCGACGAAGCCGTTCGCAACCATCCCCGGGACGATCTCGCCCTGACGCTCCAGCTCTCGCTGATTCCGGGCGTGGGGCCGCGCACGCGGCAGGCGCTCTTGGAGCGCTTCGGATCCGCCGCGGCCGTGCTCGATGCGGCCCCCAGCGAGCTTCAGACCGTGCCTGGCGTCGGGCCGAAACTCACCCGAAAGATCGTCGAAGCACGCGACGAGATCGACGTCGAGGAGGAGATGGCCGTCTGCCGAGCCCATGGCGTACGCATCCTGACGGAAAACGACGATGAGTACCCCCGCCTGCTGCGAGAGATCCACGATCCGCCCGGCGTATTGTTCGTCAAGGGAAGCCTCCAGCCACAGGACGCGCTGGCGGTTGCCATCGTGGGCACGCGCCACGCGACCCAATACGGGCTCCGGCAGGCGGAGCGGCTGGCGGGCAGCTTGGCCCGCACCGGGTTGACCATCGTCAGCGGCCTGGCCCGGGGAATCGACGCGGCCGCGCATCGCGGGGCACTCGCCGCCGGGGGCCGCACCCTGGCCGTGCTCGGAAGCGGCGTGCTGAATGTCTATCCGCCCGAGCACGAAAAGCTGGCCGACGAGGTCGCGGCCCAGGGGGCCGTGTTGAGCGAGGTCCCCACTCGGGCCGCCCCCTTAAGCGGCATGTTCCCCCAGCGCAACCGGATCATCAGCGGGCTGGCGCTGGGGACCGTGATCGTCGAAGCCGGCGAGCGGAGCGGGGCGTTGATCACCGCACGACACGCGATGGAGCAGGGCCGGGAAGTGTTTGCCGTGCCGGGACGCGTCGACGACCGCACCGCCCGGGGATGTCACCGGCTAATCCGCGACGGGGCGAAACTGGTCGAAACGGCCGACGACGTTCTGGAGGAGCTTGGCCCCCTGGTCGAGGCCGCCCCCGGCGACGACGGCCAATCGGTCCGCCACCCGGCCGAGCTGACGCTCAACGAGTTGGAGCAGAAAGTCCTCGCGGCAGTGGGCACCGAGTCGACGCTGGTCGACAGCATCGTGGCCGATACCGGCCTGGCCGTTCCGCAAGTGTTGTCGACGATCAGCGTCCTGGAAATGCGCCGCCTGGTCCGCCGCCTGAGCGGCAGTTCGGTAGTGCGGGTCTGAAGTGAAACCTCGATTCTGAACAAGGAGATTGCATCATGCAGAAATGGCACTGGCTTTTCCTCGGCGTCGTGGGGACCTTCCTGGCCGTCGCCGTCCCGGCGGCATACGGTGATTCGGCCTACATGGTGGCCGTGCCCTTCTTCTGCCCCGACGCCCCGCCGCTCACGCGAAACCCCGTGTTTCTCTACTCGTTCGACCGCTTCCAACGCCCCGACCCCTTCCGGCCGGACGTGGTCGTGGCGATCGACGACGTGATCGAAGAAAAGGCCGACGCCCTGGTGACAATCGAGTCGCAGTTCATCGAGGGCGGGGCAACGGGCTCGGCGGATCGGGCCCCCAAGGACGAAGCGGACCGAGAGAAACGCCGCCAAACGGTGCGCGAGGCGTTCAAACGTCGGGCCGCCGGCGTCGCCGACAGTTGCCGCGAGAAGCTCGTCGAACTCTACGGGGAGGAGGCCGGCAACAAGGTCCGTTATGCGGAAGCCTTCCAAATCTGCGAGTACGGCCGCCAACCCTCCCGCGACGAGCTGAAGCAGTTGTTCCCGTTCCTGCCGAAGTGACGAACGCCTGTCGCCCGGCGCCAAGTCGATTCGATCTGGAGGGACTGGCAGACGGGCCGGGCCGGATGGTATCCTGGACGACCGCGCACGACGTTGCTACACCAAACCGGGCTTCAGGAGGGTTGGGGATGTCGAGTTACCGTTTAACGTTGTCGGGAAACAAGTGGCGCTTGCCCGTCGCGGTGATCGTGGCGGCGTTGGCCGGAAGTGTGACCAGCGGGGCAAGAGGGGAGGGCGAGGAAATGTCGTATCGCGAAGCCAGGGATTTTCTGGTCCGGCACACCAAAGTGGTCGAGTTGGGAGACGGCAACGGGGCCCTGGTTGCAATCTGCCCCGAATGGCAGGGGCGGGTGATGACTTCCACGTGCGGCGGCGAGGAGGGCCCCAGCTTCGGGTTCGTGAATCGCGCGTTCATCGAGGCCGGCCGTCTCGACCCTCGCCTCAACAACTACGGGGCCGAGGACCGCATGTGGCTTTCGCCCGAAGGCGGGCCGTTCAGCCTCTGGTTCAAGCCGGGGGCCGCGCAGACGCTGGAGAACTGGTACACGCCGCCGGCCTTGAACGAAGGCCCGTTCGAGATCGCTTCCGGCCCGGGCGACCCGTACTACCGGCTTGTGCGGCGGATGAAGCTCGAGAGCGCCTCGAACGCGGCGTTCGATCTCGACGTTACTCGCGACGTCCGCCTGCTCAGCCAAAGCGACCTGGCCACCCTCTTCGGCGAAGCGGCCGCCCGGGCGATGACCGGAAGCGGCGTGAAAAGGGTCGCCTACGAGACGGTCAACACGATCACTAACCGGGGCGAGGCCATGGCGAGGGAGAAGGGGCTCGTGTCGATCTGGGCGTTGGGGATGCTCAACGCCGCGGCAGAAACCGTGGTCATCGTCCCCTACAAGCCGGGCGACGAAAGCCAACTGGGGCCGCCGGTCAAGTCCGACTATTTTGGCCCGATCCCGCCGGAGCGCCTCAAAATCCTCCCGGAAGCGATCCTGTTCCTGGGCGACGGCGAGGGCCGCGGCAAGATCGGCACATCACAGAAGCGGGCCCGCAACGTGCTCGGATCGATCGACTTTAAGGCAGGCGTGCTGACGCTGGTCCACTTCACCATGCCGGACGACCCAACGCGGCACGACTACCTGAACAACATGTGGGGGCTCGATCAGCCGGCACCTTACGTGGGCGACGTGGCCAACAGCTACAACGACGGCCCGCCCGAGCCCGGCCAAGCGGGGTTGGGAGCGTTCTACGAGATCGAGTCGCTCTCGCCGGCCGTGGCGCTGGGGACCGGCGAGTCGCTCGCCCATCATCATCGCACCGTCCACCTCCAGGCCGACGCGGCCACCCTGGCCCAACTGGCCAACGAGATCCTGGGCGTCGATTTGGAAACGGTTCGCAAGGAGATGCTGCCGCGCTAGACGGCCTGTTGAAAAAGGGTGCCACTGCTGGCTTGTCCAGCAGTGCCGTGCAAATTCTCCGGAAAATCACTGCTGGACAAGCCAGCAGTGGCACCCAAATCGCTGAAGATCTACTTTTTCAGCGGGCGGCCAGGCGCACCCAATGAATCGCCGTGTGATCGGTTTCCGGCCCGGCGTAGTATGCCACGAGCACGTCTCCGCTTGGAAGCAGCGCCGTGCGCGGCAACCCGAGACTGAACGCGCCCATTTCCTCCCAGGCGTCGCGCATGCCGTCCTTCGCGTGCTGCTGGGCGGTGGCGATCGTGTCGTCGAGCACCAGCTCGGTGTCGTCGGGCCAGGAGCGCCCGCCGTCGGCGCTGGTGCGCAGCTTCAACTCTGGCGTCGACTCGCGGTCCACGTAGGGCATCGCGATGCGGCCGTCGCCAAGCGACACGGCCGGACCCGGCTGCCCCGGCAGGCCCGTGTCCCAGATTTCCGACCACGTGCGTCCGCTATCGCGGGAGCTGCGGGCGTGGATGTTCCGATAGACGGCCTCCTCGCGGTCGAAGGTCCAGAAGACGGCCAGCAGGGTGTTGTCGGCCAGCACACTGAGCCGCTGGTCCCAGTAAAAGATCCGCGCCTCCGGATCGGCGGCAACCCGAACGTGCTCGGGCCAGGTGCGGCCCTCGTCGCGTGAGAACATCAGC
>JBDRTC010000560.1:0-16756 GCA_043824335.1 Planctomycetota bacterium
GGCGAAGCCGGAAACGGTCAGATGAACCGGCCGAACCCGGGTTGGGGTCAGCACGGCCGCCAGCCGGCCCGCCGCGGGACGCAGGTACCAGCGCGATATCGGATAGCCCCGCGCGCGACGCGCCTCGTCCGATTGGCCGGCCGGCGCGGACGCCGAGCATGGGACGGCGGCCGTCCGATCATTCGCCGTCATGCCCTTTTCGGTCGTGCTCAAGGGGAAACCTCGACGATTTGGCGGCTGTGGTCGGACGACGCCTCGGCCGCCGTACCGGCGGCCGCTAAACGGAGACTTGCCGTATTGATGGCCGACGAACGACTAGTCGGCGGCTCGTTGATCTTTCGTTGGGACGACAGTTGCACTGTCGTCCCTTCGACAAGAAGCCAGCGGGCAGAAAAGCGTCGGAAGAAATCACGTTCTCGCTTGATTGCCCCCTTGGTCCGAGATGAACTCGGTCGCATCTGCCGCCATCGGACCAGCGCGGCCAGCAGGGCTCGGACGAGCGCCCATCGCCGATCCGAAGGAGTCCACAGGGCCCGAACCAGGTCGAAGAGGAGCCGTATCACAAGTCCCGCGAGCTGACGTGCCCGATGCACCGGGTGGCGCAGGTTCTTCCACTGAAACAAGAGCGTGTTCCGCAAGGCCAACTGGTCGCAGCCGGTTTGGCCGAACACCGGGCCGAACGTGGCCATCCCGCGATGGTAGGCAACCGCCTCGGGCACATACCGGGCGTGCCAGCCGGCCAGGTAGCCACGGAAGGCGAAATCGAGGTCCTCCAATCGGCCGGGCAGGAAAAGCGGGTCGAACCCGCCCAGCGCGGCGAATTTCCGGCGATCAACCGCCAACACCGCGCCGGCCGACGCCGTAAGCCCCGGCTCGCCAATCACGGCTTCGTGGCCCGGGAACAACGCGGTCGCCTGCACGAGCCCCCATCGCCAACCGACGGCCGTCTTGAAACCCTCGTAGGTCGCCCCGTCGAAGAGCCAACACCGAGGAGCGGTCATGAAACACGGCGACTCGTCCTCCAGCTCACGGTCCAGGAGCGGCGCGACCAGCGGGTCCACGCAATCGGGAGCCAGCTTGATGTCGTTGTTCAACAGGATCGCCACCGGGCCTTCCAGTTCCGGGACGACCTCGTTCAGCGACGACAGCCCTCGATTCGGGCGGCGAATGACGCGCACCCGGGGATGGTGCTGCGTGAGCCACGCGATCGAGTCGTCGGCGGAGTCGTTGTCGACGACGGTCACGTCGCACGGATGCCGCGAGGCCCGGGCGGCGTCCACCACCGACGGCAGACACTGCTGGAGCAGCCGGCGCCCGTTGAAATTCAGAACCACGAGGTGTACGAGCATGGCGAGGCGGGGGGCTTCCTTGCGTGCCTCAGTCTTTTCCTTATTACGAACCGAACACCATAGGGGTAGGGGGCATCTGGGGTCAAGACGACTGTGCGGAGGCCCCTGCCTTATCTTGCGCAGGTTCGCCATGCTGCCCATTTTGTGTCGGATCGGCGTCTGGCTGCGATTCCACCAGCCACCAGCCGTCGGAGAAGATCAGCTCGCAGCCGGGGGGCACACGGTACCAGGCGGCAAACTCCCGCTCGGCCGTCTGGCTGCCTTGGGAGCGGGCGATTGTCCAGGCGGCCGTGACGGCGGCGAGAGGCGTGATCGCGGCCAGATAGATCCGGCCGGCCAACAGGCTCGCGTCGCCCAGCACGAGTTGTCCCAGCGCCAGCGCCGTGAGCACGTTCATGATCACGTGCGTCTCGCAGGCCTTGCGTGCCGTCCAAGCGGCCAGCCGCGGCGGCTCGCGTGGCACGGGCGGTTGGGCCGCCGGGCGTCCGCCCCCGCCTCCGTAAACGTGGAGCCGACCGCGAAGACGTTTGAGCCGGCGCACGAACGCTTTGTACCGGACGTCGTGCTGGAGGGTGATCAACAAGAGCGATACGCCCCACGCCAGGCCCGCCAGCAGCCAGAGCGGCTCGGCAGCTCGGGCGAAAAGCCCAAAGCCGACGCCGAGCGGCACGAGCAGGTTCAGCGTGTGGTGCATCAGGTAGTCCAGCGCGACGCCGTCCAACGACGCGGTGCCGTGGAGCCGGGCGAGCTGCCCGTCGACGTGGTCCAACAGATACCAAAGCTGCAAGAGACATGCGCCGAGAAGCCACCCCCAAACAGTCCCCCAGCCGAATGCCGCGGCCGCGGCCACGCCGCATCCCCAGGCAGCGAGCGTGGCCACGTTGGCTGAAACACCCCATCCGCCGGCGACTCGCGTGACCCGAAGCGCCGCGGGACGGCTGATCCGCCGCGCCATCCAGTTGCCGATCCGACGGTGGTCCGGCTTCTGGCACCGGCGCTCGAGCTCGGCCGGGGAAAGGCGTTGGATGTTGGGGTTTTTCATTCCGTTAATCCGGGCGAAGCCGCAAGCGGTTGCGGACGGTTCGGTTTACGTTTGTTGGCTGAAGGATGGATGTCGACCCTCGCCGCGGATCGCCTCGCGCCATCCGCCGTGACGCCATCCGATCGCGACCGTCAGGCTCCAAACGAGGGCCACGGCGGCTGATTTGGCCAGCGTCATGCTCCAATCGGCTTCGACGCCGGGCCGAAGACGTTCCAGCACCATCGCCAGGGTGACGGTGGGTGCAAGCGCCAGCGCCAGCATCAAGAGGTAACGCAGCCGGCAGGCGCGATCCAGCTCGGGCCAGATGGAAATCGACACGATCAGCATGCAATAGGCCGCGTAGCCCGCCGCGGTCGCCGCCGCCACGCCTACAAGGCCATATCCCCCGCTCAATGCCAGGTGATTACCCACGGCCGCAAGAATCGCAGCGATCACCACCGCGGCCAGGGCCCGGGTCTGCCGGTCGACGGCAACGAGGTACTGGGCGGCGGGCAGGGCAACGCACAAAGCCAGCACGCCCGGAACCAGCCACACCAGCGGCGCCAGGCCGCTCTGGTAGTCGGGAAGCAGCCAGGCCAACAGCGGCGGCGCGGCGACGATCGCCAGCCCCCCGGGCAAGGCCAGCGCGGCGGCGTGCAGCTCGGTCGCCTGGGCGGCCAGCCGGGCCGTGGCGCCGCGGTCGCCCGAGCGGCCATAGGACTCGCCGTACCGGGGGCCCATCACGATCGAAAGCATGTTGCCCAGGCCGTAGAGCTGCACCGTGACCATCAGGGCCACGGAATAGCAGCCGAGTTGAAACTCGCGATCGCTCAGGTAGCCGAGGATCATCAGCTTGTCCAACGAGCGGAAGAGCGAGGAGACCGTGCCGGCCAACAGGATCGGCCCGCCGATGGCCACCAGCCGGCGGATTTCGCCGCTGTCCCAGGCCCAACCGAGCGTCACGGCGCGTCGCCGCCGGACGAACACCAGCGCCCCGAGCAGCACGGCCAGCGTTCCGCCGTACAGGCCCCAGAGACCCCAACGCCACGTGGCCAGGCCGCAGACGGCGAGCGTCAGCACCGCCTCAAGGATCGACAATTGCGACGTGACGTTGAAGTTTTGCTTGGATCGCAGCAGGGTCACGTGGAACGTAACATAGCGGCTCACCACGGCGAGCCCTCCCATCGTGACCAACCCCACGGCCCAGGCCCCGCTCCACTTGCCATCGCCGGAAAGGCCGATCCAGATTCCCGCCCCCACCAGCACGGCGGCGTAGAGCAGGCTGGATAGGGTGTTCACGGTAAAGGCCAGGTCGAGCCCGCGTTTGGCTCTTCCGGTGTCGCCGTGTCCCAGGGCGACGGTGAACTCCCGGGCGGCCCCCTTGCTGATGCCCAGATTGGCGTAATTGGCGTAACTCAGCAGGAGTTTCATCGCCTGCCAGACGCCCATCTGGGCCGGGTCGAGGAGCATGCGCAGGAGCACGCTGGTGACGGCCCCCAGCGCGTGGCAGACCGCCGTGGCCCCGCTGACCACGGTCCAATCGGCCAGCAGGCACCGCCAACCGGTAACGGGGGCCACTGGGGGCGCGGGGCCTATTCGGGCGTCGAGAGTCTGCACGCGGGCGGCCAATTTGGTTTCGTCCTCGGTCTACGTGTTGATCTGATTTACCGGCCCGTTGAAAAAGGGTGCCACTGCTGGCTTGTCCAGCAGTGTTGCACGAATTCGCCCGAAAATCACTGCCGGGCAAGCCGGCAGTGGCACCCAAGTCGCCGACGAACCACTTGGGGGACTGTCCCAATTTTCCCGCGGGGAAAATAGGACTGTCCCCCTCCCGAACCGGGAAGTCATTTCTCAGCCGCTCCTTAAGTCTTCAACGGGTTGTTCTCCCCTCGCGGCGACCGCCTTCACGCGGCCCGGCTTTGGGCCGGACGGGTCGGGGCGCCGCGAGCCTCGTCTTTCCGCTTCAATCCGAGAACCACCTCCGCGATCCGCTCGGCGGCATGCCCATCGAGGTGGGCGAACACGTTCGGATTGGGACTTGGCTTTGCTTGCTCGTCGGCCTTGTCGTGGGTCTCGCTCCGCTCGACCCACCGTACGCTCTTGTGGGTGGCACAGGCATCCTGCCCGTGCTGCGGCCCAAGCACTGGCGAGACGCCAGTGCCACCCAGCCCGCTTTGAGCCTGAAGCAGTAGCGGCTGGAGTTCTTCCTCCGTGCGGGCGGTGCCGAGCATTCCCCACTGCCGGTGCGGCAAGATGTCACCCGACCCGGCCGGCAGCAGTTGAATCACTGCAGTGCCGGTCAACGTCGCGTCGATCCCGGCGCTGGAAAAACAACTCAAGACACAGTCCGTCCAGGCGAGCCACGGCTTGAGCGACCCACCGCGGACCACCCGGGTCTTGACCGAAGGAAAAGCGGCGATGGCCGCCCGCGCGATCGGGTCGTTCGGCGCCCGCGGGTGCAGCTTCACCGCCAACTCTGCACCGGGGATCGTCGAGACGGCCGCCAGGGCCGTGCGCAGCATCCCGGCGTAGGTGCGGCGGTTGAAGTGCAGGGCGACCGCGTCGGGCCGATCGTCGCGGGGAGGGACCGTGGCCAAGAGGAGGATGCGCGGCGGCCGGGATCGCGTGGCTCCGATCACACGTTGTCCCGAGCGCCCGTTCACGGCACGCGACAGCTCTTGATACAACGCCTCGTGCGTTGCCGAGCCGACCACCTGGATCCGCTCCGCCGGCACGCCCCAATCGGTCAGTTGCTTCTGCGACGATTGCCCCCACACGAGGATCCGATCCGCCGCCGCCGGGGCGAACCCGAATCGGCAGACGGGGGCCCCGTGCTGCACGACAAACGAAGCGGCCCCGTGCCGGCGGGCCAATCCAACCGCGGCCCGGGCCAGAGGCGTGGCGTCTTCGTCCAAAACCAGCGCCTCGGGACGAACGCGGCGGAAATGGGCGTCGATCTGTTCGAGGATTCGCGTCTGCTGCGGCCCGTGGCTCTTCAGGCGGTCGTTGATCCAGCTGCGGACGGGCCCCCCCAGATCCACCCCTCGACACTCCAGCCGCTCCAGCGCGGGCACGACGAGCCGATTCTCCCGGGACTGGCTCGAATCGCAGACGAGCTGGCCAACGCCCGAGGCCCGCCAGCGAAGCCACGAGCGCATGGCAAACCGGTCGTACAGCCACCAAACGCCCGCCCCGCGCCGGACCAGTTCGCGGCAGACCGGATCGAGCAACCTCGGGTTGCCGCACAGCACGACACGACCGCGCGACGCCGAATCCAGGCGTGGCCGCTCAACGAGGCTCAGGAACCTTGCCAATCCTCGACGCCAGCGCCGGTTCGCCGCAAAGGGCGGGGCCGGACGCCTGGGGCGGTCGATCCACTCGACGCGGCAGTACGCGCCGGCCAACCGGCAAAGCGCCGCCGTCAAGTCGGCGTAATCCTCGTCGCGCCCCTTGGCGGCCACGAGTTGGAGCGTTTGGCCTTGTGCGAGCGGCCGCACTTCGGTGAAGTACGCCACCAGGCGGATCAGCTTCACCAGGTAGTATCGCAGCCCGAGGGCGTTGAGCCAGGCCGGGTTGATCGAGGGGAACGCAAGGCCCCCGTAATCGGGGAGGAAACACGGCTCCGCCAGTTGCTCGGCCAGGCGGGACGCCTCTTCGTCGATCCCTTGGAGCCGGGCGTCGATCTCGTCGTCCAGCGACCCGAATAGGTCGGGCACCGTGCCGGGCGGCCACGACCCTTCCAGGAGCACCGCGGGGCGGGCACCGGCGAGGCCCGCGTCCACCAGTTCGTGGCGTGCGAAGACGAGCCGTTTCTGGGTCCTGGCGGCGTGGCGCATGGCGTTTCAACCGCTGCCGGGTTGTGGCGACGCAGGGCCGACCAATTGGAGCAGCTCTTCAAAGCGTGCGAGGAAGACGTCGGCCTTGGCATCGGGATCGTAGTTGAAGGCGATGGTCGAGAGGCCCGCTTTGGCTGCCCCGGCCAGCTCTTCCGTGTCGTGCCCGACGAACGCGACTTGCTCCGCGGGGCGACCCATGGCCTCCAGCACGGTGCGGTAGCAGACGGGATCGGGCTTGATCTGCTCCAGGTCGATCGAGGAGACCACGGCCTTGAAGCAATCGTCCACGCCGAGCCGACGGAGCCGCTCGACGAGCACGCCGGCCGGGTGCTGCGAGTCGCTCAGCACGCCCATCACGACGCCGGAGACGTGCAGCTTGGCAAGCGTCGTTTTCACCCCGGGCAGAAGCCGCGCCGTCTGCTCCCACTGGTCGCGGCGCGTCTGGCATGCCGCCTCGACCTCGTCGATCTGGCCGGCCGATAGCCCGACCGAACGGAGAAAGGCCCCAAACGCCTCGGAAAACTCGCGGTGGCCGCGGTGGACGTCATCGAGAAAGTCGTGATCCCAAACGTGGTAGAAGCTGCGGTAGTTTGTGTGCAGCCCAAGCCGTGAGAGCACTCGCAGCAGCCACCTGCGCCAGAGCGTGGCGTCGTACAGAACGTCGCCCATGTCGAACAAGAGCCCGCTTGTCGCTCTCGGGAGACGACCTCTGGGGTAGTAGGGTGGACCGACGGGCGCATCACTCACCCGTACCAGCGCAGGAGACTCGGGGATGCCCATCTGTTTTCGAATCCTTTCGACTTTCCGGCGGCTCTGCCGCTTAGCCCTTGGCGTGGGCGCGGTTCAAAACAGCCATCCTCTTGCGCAGGGCCGGCTGGTGGACCAAGAGGTCGGCAATCCGTTGCCAGTCGAGCTCGTCGGGCCCCAGGGCATCGAAGATCACCAGGGCGTGCTCCCAGTCTTCCTCGATGTCGACCGTCAAACGGACGTCGTCCCGATCGATCTCTTGCGGGGCGGGGACCCAGCGCACCCGAAACGCTTTGGGCTGGCGGTAGAGGTATCGGGTGGGCTCCCGGCGATCCGGCGCCGAGGTGGCCTGCCGCTCCGCCCGACGCAAAGCGCTGGCGCGAAACCATTCCGCATACACGCCCACCGGCGACAAGATCGCCGGGCGACCGTCCCGCGAACCGTAGCCCACGTAATCGCACTTCGGAGGCGTTTCCGCCGTGCTCACCAATCGGTCGATGAGCACCGGATCGATGAAGGGAGAGCGGGCCGAGATGCGGACCACCGCCTTGGCCGGGTACTCCTCCAACGCGGCCGCCAGACAACCGAGCGCGTCGGGCTGCGGACCGGCAAACAGCGGCACGTCCAGGGGGACCAGCTCGGAAAGGAACTGATTCTCCGGGACGCCCGTGGTGACCACGATCACGCCGTCGAGCTGCTGGCAGTCCGTCACCCGGCGAACGACCCATTCCAACACCGGCTTGCCGCCCATCTTTCGGGCGGCTTTCGAGCGGCAGTCGCACGATTCGTAACACGCGTCGATGATCCCAAGGGTCTTCAGCATTCCGCTCACCCCAGTTCCGTGCTCTCCCGAATCCTTTCCGGCAAAAAAGCCGGACACGGCCTCATCGCCGTCAGTCTAGCACCTGTGGCGATGCGCAGTCAAGATGAGCACCCTTTTCCTTATCCCTTATGAGATGGCCATGACAGCACTGCCAGCACGCTCCCGCGTCAAGCGGCTTCGGATGAACTCGACTTGGCCCCGCCGGCGGCGATGGATACAATCCCTCCTCCCATCGATCAAAGCAAAGGGAAGTCCAACGCTCAAACCGGATCGGGAGACCCCGTCATGGAAGACTCCTGGCCTTGGAATCCGGCGCCCGAAAAGCTCCTGGTGACCGGTGTCGACGGCGTGGTCGGGGCCAATCTGGCCCTGTCGCTGGCCGACCGATTCGAGGTCCTCGGGCTATTTCAGGACCACCCGGTCTCGCTTCCCGGCGTGAGCACCGCCTCCTGGGACCCGGCGGACCCGGCGGAGTGGACCGCGCTGGTCCACGAAGAACGGCCCCGATGGATCCTCCATTGCGGACCGGCCGCCTCCGGCAGTTGGGACGTTCCGGAGCCCTGCCCGGACGGCGAGGCGGAAGCACGCACCGTCGCGCGATTGGCCCGGGTCGCCCCAGAGGTGGAAGGCCGGCTGACGATGATCTCCAGCGACGCCGTCTTTGCCGGGCCGCGCATGTTCCACGACGAGGACGCGCCCCCCGGCAGCCGGCAGCCGTTCGCTCGGGCGGTCCGCCGGGCGGAAGAGGCGTTGGAGGGGACCGGCGCGCTGGTCGTGCGGACCCATGCCTACGGCTGGAGTCCGGCCGGCACGCCCCCGGGGTTCGCCGAACGCACCTGGCAAACGCTGATCGAGGGCCGCCGGGCCCCACGGGATACCGATCGCCACGCGACACCCATCCCGGCAACCGAACTCGCCGAGTTCCTGCGCCTGGCCTACCGCCGCGGACTCAAGGGACGATGTCACGTTGCCGGCGCCGAGCGGACCACCGCGTATCGCTTTGCCCTGGAAATGGCCGCCGCTTTCGGCCTGAGCGGTTCGGACGCCCTCGCCGACACGGATCTCGTCGCCCACGCCGAACCCAACCACCTTTACGAGACTTCGCTCGCCACCCGGCTGGCCCGGCGGGAACTCGGCCGCCCCATGCCGATGCTCCGCGAAGGGCTCGATCGCTTTGCCGAGCAGGCCGCCAACGGGTATCGGGCCCGGCTCCAGTGCGGCGTCCGCCGGGCGGCCGTCGCGGCAGAAGCCGCGTAAGAAGCAACGTCCTCGTTTAGCTGCCGCCGGCACGGCGGCATTGCACGCGACAGAGCTTTCGATCGCATGCCGCCTTGCCGGCGGCAGCTAAACGGCAGAGTGTCCCAATCGGATAGTTGCTCTTTACGGAATGACTCGGGGACTGTCCCGATTTTCCCGCAGGGAAAATGGGACTGTCCCCCTCCGAAACCGCAATGGGCTGTTAGCCGGTCAACCCAAGCGCTTCATACAATCGCCGGTCGGCCAGGCTGTCGATCACCAGCGAAGCGACGCTGAAATCCTGGTCCCGGCTGTGCTCGCCCGGCACCGCGACCACGTACGCCCCCGCGGAAGCGGCCGCAAGACAGCCGGTTCGGCTATCCTCCAAGACCAGCATCTCGTGCGGCTCGATGCCGAACCGGTCGGCCGCTTTCGTGTAGATTTCCGGGTCCGGCTTGCCGCGAGTGATGTCGTTTGCCGTGAGCGTGAACTGGAACCGGGGCTCCATCTCGAATCGCGAGAGCACGGCCGCGAGCACCGTCCGGGTGCTGCTGGTGCAAATCGCCTTGGCAGTCCCGGCGGCCTCGAGCGCGTCGAGCAATTCAAGGAGGCCCGGCATCGGCGCCAGCCGGTCGTCCAGCCGACGGAGGAAGATCGCCTCCGACTCGGCCGCCAGTTGCTCCCAGGTCTCGTCCAGCGAGTGCCAACGGATCATCTCCTCGAAGCACGCCCGCGGGGGCCGGCCCATCAGCGCGGCGTTCAGCCCCTGGTCGAACACGCGCCCCCGCCGAGCGAGCAGTTCCGTGCCCGTCTCCCAGTAGACGTCCTCCGTGTTGAACATCAGGCCGTCCATGTCGAAGACGACGGCAAGAACAGGACTCATGGGATCCGGCACGGCCTATGGCTTCGGAAGAAAGTGGATGCACGGGAAATGCTCCCGGAGAACATTTGCCCGAAGATACCAGGATGCCCTGGAACTCGCCAGGGGGCCTTGAACCGGCAGAAAACGCCCACCGACTGCGGTCGGTGGGGTGCGCATCGGGGGCGCCCTTCGCCGGTCAGACGCGTCCCTCCCGTTCCCCCCACGGACCGCAGTCCGTGGGCGTTTGCGTCGAGAGCAGCCACAACTCTAACGGAGCAGCCACAACTCTAACGGAGCAACCACAACTCTAACGGAGCAATCACGACTTCGACGCAAGCGGCGCCCAACTTCCTCGCAAGGGGCGGATCACGGGCGCCAGGGTCCGATAGCCGGCCATGAGTGTACGGCTGCCCAGCCGGCGGGGGGCGATCACCAGGCGGCCGATCGGATAGCAGCGCGTCGACCAGCTCTGAAGCGCCTCGTTAAGCGGTCCCTGGAAATCGACCAGCGCGTGACCCGGCGTTTCGTGAAGCGCGGCGATCAGGCGCATCCGCAACAGATGACCCGGACCGTACTGCCGGTACGCCGGGTCGTAGCCGACCTTGAAGCTGTAGTAGACCCCTTTGGCGGCCCAGCCGAACTCGAAGGCGATCGGGTTCCCGCAATGCTCCAGGATCGCAAGCCGCAAATAGCCCCATTCGGCCAGTTGGCGCGCCTGGCGGCCGTAGAACTCGAACATGCCCGGGGTGCCGAGCACGGTGCCGCCGGCGGCCCTCTTCCAACCGCGGTTCTCGATCTCGAATGCTTGGCGAAGCCGTGGTTCAATCTCCTCGGGCGTCAACTCGGAGTAGACTTTCAGCTCGACCGGGCCGTCACGCTCCAGACGCCGCAATCGCTTGCGCACACTCTGGCGCAGGGCCTTCGACCTTCCCGCGAAGTAATCGTCGAACGACCCGTGGATCTCCACCTGGCCGATGCGATACCGAGGGTGAACGTCGGCCGTTAATCCCCGCGACGCCAGCCCGCCGACGAGCGACTCCCAACGGGGCGTCTCGAACGGGACGAGGTCGAACCACAAGAGCGGCCAAGGCGCCCGCTGGAGGCCGGCGGCCAGCACGTCGAGCACGCTTTGGGCGTCTGCCTCCGGGTCGATGAGCAATTCGCCGTTGGGCGACCAGTAGTTCCACGTCAGGTCGCCGACCGGGAGCATCCGATAGGTCTGCCGCCCAGCCAGCGGCAACGCGGCCACCAGGTCCTCGCCCTGCTCGACCACCAGCACCCGCAACCTGGCCCGAGGGGCGAAGTGCTCAACCCACTGGGCAACCAGCTCCGCCCGGGCCGTCGGTAGCGACACCTCGCTCCGCTGCCACAACCGGTCCCAGGCCGGCGCCACGGCGCGAACCTGCTCGACACAGTCGATCTCTCTCAGCTTGAGTTGGCTCACCACGGTCCCCTACTGGTGATCCGCCGGTCAAACCACGCCATTTCCCGGGCATGGGGTGGCACTGGCGTCTCGCCAGTGCTGCCGTGGAAGCACGGGCAAGATGCCCGTGGCACCCGTCAGAGCATCCTTGACAGACCACTAGCTAAACCATTGCATTTCCTTAGCGGGCCGGACGATTCGGGCCGCGCGTTTTCGACCGTCACCATCGGCAGAACCGCCACGGCCGCGCGCGAGGACCGTTTGCCGTGCGGGGCAGGAGTCGGTAAAATACGCAATTCGTTCCCCATCGACCCCCCTGAGTGGATAGTCCGATGCCTCGGTACAACCCGGCGACCGTCGAGCCAAAATGGCAGAAATTCTGGGAGGAGCACCGCACGTTTGCCGCCCCCCCGTTGCCGGAGGGCGAGAAGGTCTACGTGCTCGACATGTTCCCCTACCCCAGCGGCGACGGCCTGCACGTGGGCCACCCCGAAGGGTACACCGCGACCGACATCGTCTGCCGCTACCACCGCATGCGGGGCCGTAGCGTGATGCACCCGATGGGCTGGGACGCCTTTGGGCTCCCCGCCGAGCAGCACGCCAAGAAGACGGGCACCCACCCCCGCACCACCACCGAGCAGAACATCGCCAACTTTCGCCGGCAGCTCAAAATGCTCGGCTTCAGCTACGATTGGGACCGGGAGCTGGCCACCACCGACCCGGATTACTTCCGCTGGACCCAGTTTATCTTCCTCGTCTTGTTCGACACCTGGTTCGACCAGTCGCTCCAGCGAGGCCGGCCGATTTCGGACTTGCCCATCCCCGACGACGTGGCCGCCCAAGGCGAGGCGGCCATGCGCTGCTACCAGGACGAGCACCGCCTGGCCTATCAGCTCGATGCGGCGGTCAACTGGTGTCCGGCCCTGGGCACCGTGCTCTCGAACGAAGAGGTCGTGGGCGGCGTGAGCGAGCGGGGCGGGCACCCCGTGATGCGGCTCCCCATGCGCCAGTGGATGCTCCGAATCACCGCCTACGCCGACCGCCTGGAGCGGGACCTCGAGCTGTTGGACTGGACCGAAAGCATCAAGGCGCTTCAGCGAAACTGGATCGGGCGGAGCACCGGCGCGGAGGTCGATTTCTTCATCGGCACGAAGCAGACGCCCGACGGAATGCCCTCGCAGGAGGAGTTCGAGCAGCGCGTCGTCGAGCGCATTCAAGGCAAGGGCTACCCTCGCAGGCCGGGCGACGACGTGCTGCGCGTCTACACCACGCGGCCCGACACGCTCTTCGGGGCCACCTACATGGTCGTTGCCCCGGAGCATCCGTTTGTCGAGCGGCTCACGCTGCCCGGTCAGGCGAAGGCCGTTCGCGATTACTGCGACGAGGCCGGCCGTAAAAGCGACCTCGACCGCACCGACCTGGCCAAAGACAAGACGGGCGTGTTCACCGGCTCCTATGCCGTGAACCCGGTCAACGGCAAGGCGATTCCCATTTGGGTGGCCGACTACGTGCTCATCAGCTACGGCACCGGGGCCATCATGGCCGTCCCCGCCCACGATACCCGCGACTTCGAGTTTGCCGAGGAGTTCAACCTGCCGATCATTCCCGTGTACGAAGCTAGCGGCGGCTTCACAATCAAAGGGTCGGTGCCCGGGC
Organism: Planctomycetota bacterium; assembly: GCA_043824335.1. Taxonomy (GTDB): domain Bacteria; phylum Planctomycetota; class Planctomycetia; order Pirellulales; family Thermoguttaceae; genus JBDRTC01. The sequence goes on from JBDRTC010000560.1 coordinate 12,954, forward strand.
CTGCTAAGGCGGCGCAAGAAGTTGCCGCGAAGCGTAGGAGCATGCTGTCAGAATGGCGCAAGGCGCAACGTTCGGGCGAACTCTGCTTCGTAGGCGATGAGCATCGCATTGAGTTGTGCCACCCAGAAGAGGAACGCGCTGAACTTCGCGAGTTTGTCGTAGAGTTCCGTGAACCCGCAAAGGCGATCAACTCCGGCCGCTTCAACGGCATGACCATCCCCGAGTTCATCCAGGCAATCACCGACGACCTGGCCAACAAGGGCCTGGGCGCAAGCGCCGTCAACTACAAGCTGCGCGACTGGCTCTTCAGCCGCCAGCACTTTTGGGGTGAGCCGTTCCCGATCCTGCACGAGCTGGACGAGCAGGGCGAGCCGACGGGCGTGGTCCGGGCGCTGGAGCCCGGCGATTTGCCGCTTGATCTGCCCGAGAAGATGCGCTTCGACGCCGGGCACGACCGCCCCGAGCCCCCCCTGGACGCAGCCCCCGACGATTGGCTCTACGTCACCCTCGACGGCAAGCGGTACAAGCGGGAAACGAACACCATGCCGCAATGGGCCGGCTCCTGCTGGTACTACCTCCGCTTCCTCGACCCCGGGAACGACAAGGCCCTGATCGATCCGGAGGTCGAGAAGGCCTGGATGCCGGTCGATCTTTACGTGGGCGGGGCGGAGCACGCCGTGCTGCATTTGTTGTATGCCCGTTTCTGGCACAAGGTCCTCTACGACTGCGGACACGTGAGCACCCCCGAGCCGTTCATGAAGCTGGTGAACCAGGGGATGATCCTCGGCGAGATTGAGTTTACCAGCTACAAGGACGCCGCGGGCAATTGGGTGAGCGCGAGCGACCTGGGTGGCACTGGCGTTTCGCCAGTGCGAGTGCACGGCCGAGAAAGACAGGCAGCTTCCGACAGCACTGGCAAGATGCCAGTGGCACCCGGCACAGGCCCGGTTACCGATGTCAAGGTCGCCGCCGACCAGGTTGAAAAGCGGGGCGACCTCTTCGTGTTGAAGGCCGACCCGAACGTGAAGCTGGAAAGCCGCGCCTACAAGATGTCCAAAAGCCGCGGCAACGTGGTCAACCCCGACGACGTGGTGGCCAACTACGGCGCCGACAGCCTGCGCCTTTACGAAATGTTCATGGGCCCGCTGGACGCCGTGAAGCCGTGGAGCATGGAAGGGGTGAAGGGCGTCTACGGTTTCCTTGCCCGTGCTTGGCGGATGATCCTCGACGAGCGGGCGGAAGAGGTCCGGCTCAACCCGGCGCTAGCCGACGTCGAGCCGACGGCCGAGCAAAGCCGCGTGCTCCACCGCACCGTGAAGGCGGTCACCGAAGACGTCGACCAGATGGCCTTCAACACGGCCATCGCCCGAATGATGGAGTTCACGAACTTCTTTCTCAAGGAGGAGTCCCGGCCCACGGCCGCCATGGAGCCGTTTGTGCTCCTGCTCTCGCCCTTTGCCCCGCACCTCTCGGAGGAGCTGTGGCAGGCGTTGGGGCACGCCGGCACGCTGGCCTACGAGCCCTGGCCGGAATACGAGGAATCGTTGATCCGGGAGGCGACGATCGAGGTGCCGGTCCAGATCAACGGCAAGCTCCGCGACCGGATCGAGATCCCCGCCGACGCCGACCGCGACGCCCAAGAGGCCGCCGCCCGGGCCAACCCGAAAATCGCCGCCCTGCTGGAAGGCAAGACGATCCTCAAGAAAATCGTCGTCCCGGGCCGGATGGTGAACTACGTGGTGAAGTGAGAGGGCGTTGGCGGTTTCGCCTCGCCGGAACGATCAAGCCCCGCCTTTTGAGTCCCTACGGGTCGGTCCAATTGCCGTCGAGTATCACGTCGTCGGCGTAGAGAGGGTCGATGTCCTTGTCGTCCACGAAGTCCTGGGAAGTGGTGGCCCAGAGCCACTCGAAGTCGTCGATGTAGATTCGGCGGTTGGTGTTATAGAACGTGGCCTTGGCGGGGTCGTGGTCGAGATCGCCGGGAAACGGGACGACCAGGTGATCGACTCGCGCGGGATCGTCGAAAAGCTTGACGTGGTCATCCCCGCCTCCCAGAGCGGCACGGATCTCTTCAAACTCCACCGCTCGGCTGTAAAACCCGTATCCGGCGGTAAACAGCCTGGCGGAAGTAGCGTAGCCGTCGAACCGAGTGGCGTAGCTCGTCCCGCCCGCCGTTTCATCGTAGAGGATCGCCGTGTCCGAGCCGCCGTTTCTGGAATAGCCGTGCATGTACCGGTAGTCGTCGACCCGAACGACGGTCCCATCTTCGTACGTCATCGTGGCCCGGTCGGAGTAGGCTTCGAACAGATCGGCCCCGGAAGAATCGTACAGTAGGGCCGCGTCGCTTTGGCCGGGCGTGGAAACGGCGTGGGTAACCTCGAAACGCAAGCCCCGGACATAAAAGCCGTTCCCGGGAGTGAACATTCGACTGCGGTGCCGGCCGTCGGCAAGGACGTCGGCGACGAAGCGGGTCGTGTACGAGGCCAGGCCGTCGGCAGTCGTGTCGTAAAGGTTCGCCGTGTCGACGGCGCCGGGGCTCGCATAGGCGTGCAGCCAGCGGAAGTTGTCGACCCGAACGACGGTCCCGTCTTCGTAGGTCATCGTGCCCCGGTCGGTGTAGGCCTCGAACGTGTCGGCCCCGAGCGAATCGTACAGTTGGGCTACGTCGGTCGTGTCGGTTGCGTTGGCTCGAACTTCATCGAACCCCTTGGCCCGGTTGTAGAAGCCGCCACCCGTCATTCGGGCCTGGTTCGCCCAGCCTCGGAAGCGATCCGGGCTTCCAACCGCGCCGTTCAGGACGGCGGTGTCGGTCTGGCCGTCGTTGGAAGCGTAGCCGTGGACGTAGCGGAAGTTGTTGGCGGTGAGTGAGAATCCGGGGCCGGACATCCGGGCGGAATCCGCATCCGCATCGAAGTCGATCTCGGCATCCGTTTCCTCCTCGGCTTCCTCCTCGGTTTCCTCCTCGCCGGCAAGTGACCGGAACCGGCAATCGAGCAGGGGATCGCAGAAGTCCTCGGTCCAGGTCAGCCCGTCATCGCAGCGGGCGTCGAGAGGCGTGTTCGCGCAGGTCTCGTTTCCGTCGTCGCACGCGTCCAGAGTGCACATCACGCCGTCGCCACAGGGGTCCCCCGTACCAACGCAGGAGCCGGCCGCGCAGCGGTCATGAGCCGTGCAGAAGAACCCGTCGTCGCAGTCCTCCCCTTCCCTCACCGGGTCGGCCACGCAGGCATCCTGCTCCTCGTCGCAGTGCGCTGCCTGGCACTGAGGCTCGGCCACGGCCCTTGAGCAGTCCCGCACGACACCTTCGCAGGCGCCGGCCGCACAGGCATCCTCCACGGTGCAGAAGAATCCGTCCTCGCAGCACTCGCCCTCCCTCACCGGGTCGGCCACACATGCGTCCTGCTCCTCGTCGCAGCGCGCTGCCTGACACTGGGGCTCGGTCACCGCCCCCGAACAGGCCTGCTCAATCCCTTCGCAGACGCCGACCACACAGGCGTCGTCCACGGTGCAGAACGACCCGTCGTCGCACGATATCTCGTCGGGCAGCGGACAGTACACGCAAGCTGGTCCGCCAAAGCCCGCCCGCGTGCACGGGTCCGGGTCATCGCACTCTGCTGCCAGGCCGGTCACCCGCACGTCGTCGATCCACACCCGGTCCCGGCCCGCGGAGTCACTCTCGTCCTTGTAATAGCGCCACTTCAGGGTGTGGACCCCTGCGGAGAGGGGCTCGTTGAACCCGGCCCAGTCGTTGAACCCGCTCCACCTCTCCTGCTCGACGCCGTCCACCAGGAACCCCACGAAGT